>NZ_JAYGJQ010000003.1:0-300000 GCF_035013165.1 Bacteriovorax sp. PP10 | reverse complement strand
AGCAAAGGCCATTAAAAGGTAATCGAGTCCGCCCCCACATAGTGACATTAAGAGAACCGGTCTTCTTCCAAAACGATCTGAGAGTGAACCTAAAAATGGAGAGGCGATAAATAGCATGAAGGCATAGATTGAAATAAAGTACCCATAATAAGAACTGACGAATGTTTCGTCGGTTCCAAAACGTCTGATGACTTCCGGTAATATAGGAATAACAAGACCTATTCCGATAGCATCTAATAAAATAGTAACAAAGATAAATGTCATTTTTGCCTGAGAGTTTTTCATTACAGTATTATGATCAAATTAATACGAAATTGAAATACAGCACAATGTTAAAAATAGCTTGGACTCGTGGTGATTAGAGGTTTATAGTTTTAAGGACTACGCCTCTTACCGAGCAAAAATCATGAAAATAATAACACTTATTCTCCTAGCGATGGCAACAATGGTACATGCAGAAAACAAACTTCAAACGGACCTTCCTTTAAAATATTTAGTAGCAGAACCTAAAGTGGTTCATAGTGCTGTTCAAAGCAGGCCGCTGGTTATTTTTCTTCACGGTTATGGAAGCAATGAAGAAGATTTATTTGAATTAAAGCAGGAGTTTTCTCCCGACTATACTTATTTATCTGTGCAAGCACCTATGATGCTCGCTCCAGGAAGTTATCAGTGGTACGGGCTTCAGCCTAACGAACAAAGTATGGCCGAAGCGACAGTTAAAAAACATTTAAAAATTTTAGAAGATTTTATTAAGGCCGCAACTGTGAAGTATCATACCGAAGCAGATAAAGTTCTTCTCGTGGGTTTTAGCCAGGGCGGAATGATGACTTATGAGTTAGCTCTTAATAATCCCAAAATGGTAAGAGGGATTGCTTCTCTTAGTGGAAAAATTCTTCCGGCGCTTAAAACACAAATGAAGCCAGGACTTAATCTATCGGGGCTCGCTGTATTTATCGGACATGGAACTGTAGATGACAGAGTTCCTCTTCGTGAGGCCACAGAAGCAAATGCACTTTTAGAAAAAACAACTATCAAACCAACATTTCAGACTTACCCCAAAATGGGGCATTCAATTAATCAGCAGGAATTGAATGATATTAAAAAGTGGATGGAAACAACACTTTCGACCAAACGTTAATGTATTAAAGGAGCTCGTTATGGAAACAACACCTGGTCTTTGCACCAATCCAGATGCCGTCACACAAGGCTATATTTTCAATCATACAATGCTTAGAGTAAGAGACCCGAAAGTTTCGCTTGATTTTTACTCGCGCGTACTGGGAATGAAGCTTTTAAGAAAAGTGGATTTTAATGAATGGAAATTTTCTCTTTATTTCCTGGCCATGCAAAAAGAAGAAACAATCGGGTCTGATGAACAAAAAACAAAATACACTGCAGGGCTTAGTGGTGTTTTAGAATTAACTCATAATCACGGGACAGAAGAAAATCCGGAGACACCTTACCACAACGGCAATACTGAGCCTCGTGGGTTTGGTCATATCTGTTTTAGTGTTCCTGATATTGTCGCTGCCTGCGCTCGTTTTGAGAGTCTAGGTGTGCCTTTTCAAAAACGTTTAGGGGAAGGTGGTATGAAGAATATTGCTTTCATTAAAGACCCGGACAATTACTGGGTAGAAATCATTGAAGCCTAAATTACGAACTCCTTATAAAATCTGGATCGATGCCGACGCTTGTCCGAAGGCCGTGAAGGAAATTCTCTACAAGACTTCAGCTCGTCTGAAAATAGAGCTGAGTCTGGTGGCAAATGCTTATCAGGCCATTCCTCTTTCACCGTTAATTACTTTAACGATTGTGGGGAAGCAACTTGATGAGGCCGATCAGTATATTGTGGATTATGTTTTATCAGGGGAGCTGGTGATCACGGCCGATATTCCACTGGCCGCTAAAGTTGTTGAGAAAGAGGCCTTCGCACTTAATCCTCGTGGAGAGCTTTACACTGAAGAAAATATTGGTGAGATCTTATCCATGAGAGATTTTATGAAAGATCTTAGGGATGGCGGAGCGATTACCGGAGGGCCATCGACGTTTGGACCGAAGGATGTTGAGCACTTCGCGAACGCTCTTAATAAACTCTTTCAGTAGACTTTTGAGACCACTTTCTTTTTTAATTATTACATTTGAATGAAAATTCTTACAAACGCGTCTTTTAAATGGATTAGACGACTGTCTCACTCGCCAGAGCTTAGAGCTTTATCCTAACTTAGATTAATTACATTAAATAAAGTTAGGAAGTCTTATGAACAGCAAGTTTATTCATGCCAAGTATCTCGCCGTGCTTTTATTGGGAATCGTTTTCCTGATAGTTGCCGCTGTCGATGCGTTTTCTGCAACGGAAATCAATATTGGAAGTGGAGACGTTTATACTGTGACGACGTCTAAGGTTATTGATGGGAAAACTATTAATGCAAAATTTAATATTGTTAAAACTCTTCGTTCAAAAAATTATAATTTAAATAACTGCACTTTCACTATGGACCTGACTGCGACATCGGAGAGCTACGCAGCTCACTGTATGGAAGCGATCGTTAAACTTTTTATCGTGACTAAAAAAGAATCAGCGACAAATGAGAGTATTGAACGAGTGATTAATCTAGACCTGGATTTTTCTCCTATTGCAGATCTTAATGCCATTAAGTATGGCCTTGAGGATTTAAGTTTTTCGGACGGAGTGGCCACCTTTGAAACGGCCGATCTCACGCAGGCCTCAAACTTCGTTTTAAATGTAAAACTAAGTGCCAGCAGAAAGCTGTTTAAAGACAAAATCCTGTTAAACGATCAGCTCGAGGCAAGTGACTACACGATTGAAAAGCTTCCGAGTGGAAAGGCCAGAGTTTCAATAGATCTTAAGCGCCTGAGTGACGAAATAGAGGATGCAAAAGGGCCTACCTTAAAGATTGAGCTTAAAACTCTAAAGGCCGTGGACGTCAAAGACGCCATCAATACGCCCAACCTTACCAACGCACTATCAGCTAGTTTGATCATTAATGACTGAATTTTGTTGATTGGGCCTGGCCTGGTTGATGTAAAAATTTCAAGAGCATGAAAGATCTGTGAAAGATTCTGAAAACTGCTTTATAAAGTCTACATGAAAAAAACATTACAAATTTCTTTTGTTCTCTCATTATTAGCTGCTTTCTCTTTCGAGGTTAGCGCCAGTGCGTCCTTCCCAATGGGACCGCAATTGTCGATTACTCCGGGAAAACTTTGTGATCGTCCAAACGAGTACAGGTACCCAGAGAAGATCGCTTATTGTGAACGCGATGTAAGTTATGAAACCAAAGAAGCACTAATCAATGAATATGATCAAAAGTTTGGTTACGCCATTACAAGCCTACCAAGAGCAGATTTTAAAATTGATCACTTCATTCCACTTTGTGCTGGTGGATCTAACGACATCACAAATCTATGGCCTCAGCATAAAACAGTTTACGCGATCACTGATCCACTAGAGCCATTAGTTTGTGCGAAAATGCAGGCCGGCCGCTTAAAGCAGGCCGATGCTGTTAAGTTGATCGTTCAAGGTAAAACTGATTTATCTCGTACGAAAGCGGTTATCCAGTACGTAAACAGTCTATAAAAATATAAGTAGATATTTGCGTCGTATTTGTTAACATTTCATCTAAAAGTTATTAATTGATTTTTGGATAATGAATGCCACAATTCGGCGCGGAATATTTTAAACTTTCCCCAGAAATGCTTTGCGTGATTAATCTACGCGGAGAGTTTCACGATCTTAATCCATCGTGGGAAAAAACTCTTGGCTGGCCGATTCACGAACTGCGCTTCACTTCTTTTTTTACTCTTGTTCATCCCGACGATTTAGATATTTTTATTGCAGAGTTTTCCAAACTTACTAAGTTTGATGGATATGTGACGAGTGGTTTTGAATGCCGCTTTCGTCATAAGGAAACCGGATACCGTTGGCTGCAGTGGAGTGCTTCTCCGATAAAAGAAGAAAATCAAATCTTCTGTATTGTAAGAGATATTACCATCTCTAAACGTGAGTCATTAATTCTGATGGAAACTCAGGAAGTCTCTCGCGTCGGTAGTTGGGAGATAGACCTCGCGACCAATGAGTTATTCTGGTCTAAGATGACTCATCAAATTCATGAAACAGATTATGAAACTTATCAACCAATGCTGGATGATGGGTTGAAATTTTTTTCAGAAGATACTCACAAAAAAATGGAAAAGTTTGTTGAGAAGCTTTTACAGTTTGGTGAAAGTTACGATCTGGAACTTCCTTTCATTACGGCCAAAGGAAAAAAGTCCTGGGTTCGTTGTGTGGCCAGAGCGGCCATGCGTGACGGAGTTGTTCTTCGTGTTTTTGGAACGATTGAAGACGTCAGTCAGAGATTGCGTGAGAAGAGTCGTTACGAAACAATTATTGAAAGTGGAAATTACGGAACATGGGATTGGGATCTTGATTCCAATACCGTAGTTTTTAATGATCGCTTTTGTTCGATGATAGGTCTTGATGTGAATGCAGTAAAACATGAACTGGCCACATGGGATTTTTACACTCACCCTGCAGATAAAATTCAAACATACATAGACATTCAAGAGCATCTTGATGGTAAAACTCCTTACTACAGAAACGTTCACAGAATGAAACATGTGGACGGGCATTGGGTTTGGATTTTAGATCAAGGACGTGTTGTTGAATACCGTGAAGGAAAACCAGTAAGGTTTTCCGGGACACACACTGACATCACTTATTTAAAAGAGCTTGAAGAAGAAAGAGTCAGGCTTAATGACCGCTTCAAATTAGTTTTAGAGGCCACTAAGTTTGGTGTATGGGATTGGGAAATCACAACGAATAAACTGGTTTGGGATGACCAGATGTTCGAAATTTTTGGAGTGAAGCGCACTGAGTTCTCCAATAATTATCATGACTGGATTAATTCTATTATTCCTGAAGATCTGGAGAAGGCCACCAGTGCACTTCAAGCTTCAGTGGAAAATGAGAGTATTGATTTTGATACAGACTTTAGGATCAGGCACGTTGATGGAGGCATCCGCTACATCGGGGCCAAAGGTTATGTTCAAAGAGACAGCGGTGGCAAACCAATTCGCGTGACAGGTATCAACTGGGATATTACGAATAAAGTTGAACAAGATAAACTTTTTGCGACCATCATTAATAACATTCCTATTATGATGATTTTTTTCAAGCGCGCTGGAAAAATTGAATGGGTGAACCCACAGTGTAGTGAAAATCTGGGGTGGACTCTGGATGACCTAGAGACTCTCACAGATCTTTCTACAAAATGTTTTGCGACACCAGAGGAACAAGAAAGTGCTTATCGATTTTTAAGTGAGTCTCGCGCTGGATGGCATGAATTTGATATTGTAAAAAAGAATGGTGGTGTCGCCCATACTGTCTGGACCAACGTAAAATTAGGTAATGGAAACATTATCAGTATCGGTCAGGATATCGGTGAGAAAAGAAGACAGGATGAACTGATTAAAGATCAGCAAGCGCGCATGATCAGCTCAGCCAAGCTTTCTTCATTAGGAGAAATGGCCAGCGGGATTGCCCACGAAATTAATAATCCACTGGCGATTATTAAAGGGAAGGCGTATCACATACTAAAAAAATTAGAGTCAGGCGAAGTGAATGTGGAATTCTTGAGTAAGGAAATTTCCAAGATTGAACAAAATAGCTTACGTATTGTAAAAATCATTAAAGGTCTTAGAACTTTCTCCAGACATGGTGAAGGGGATCCATTTCAGGTTGTGACATTTAAATCATTGCTCGATGATGTTCTGGAGCTTTGTTACGAACGTTTTAAATACCAGGGGGTGCTTTTAAAAACATCAGGTGATCTTGATGCAGAACTGCTTTGCCAGGAAACACAACTGGCCCAGGTCTTATTGAATTTAATCAACAATGCTTATGATGCTGTTTCAAATTTTACTGAACCATGGGTAGAAGTAAAAGTTCAAAAGAGTGAAGAGATAGTGAGAATTTCAGTGACGGATTCAGGGCATGGTATCAGCGCCGAGATTGCAGAAAAAATTATGCAGCCATTTTTTACAACTAAAGAAGTAGGAGTGGGAACAGGACTTGGTTTATCCATTTCTAAAGGGATTGTTGAAATGCATAATGGAAAATTTTATCTTGATCAAAATTGTCCCAATACCAGCTTCATTATCGAGCTTCCTGTCAAAAAGTAATTCTTATGACTTCAAATTCTAAGTCTTTCTGTTAGAATTTTTCAATGAAGAAAATAATTGTCTCTTTATTCCTTTTTTTACTGATGATTGCTGATCTTCATGCTGATCCTTTGCATATTGTCACAAACGACTTTCCCCCTTTTCAAATTATTAACGGCGAAAATGTTTCTGGTTTTACAACTGAGATTGTAAAAGACGTTTTGAAAGGCGCAGGTCTCAAAGGCGAGATTAAAGCTTATCCCTGGCCACGCGCTTATAAAATGGCCACGAAAGAACCGAACATGCTTATTTACTCAATCGTAAGAACTAAAGAGCGCGAGAAAAATTTTAAATGGATTGGTGTGATCGCACCTTACGATGTTTATTTCTGGAAATTAAAAAAAAGAAAAGACATTCACATCAAAAAAGTTGAGGATGCAAAAAAATATCTGAGTGGTGCTATGCTCAATGGCAGTAAAGGTGAGCTTCTCATTAAGCATGGGTTTATTGAAGGCAAAAATCTTGATCTGGGAGACAGCGATCTCGACAATTTCAGAAAGCTTTATGCCGGAAGAGTTGATTTAATATTATATGACTCTATTAGTTTTCGTTATACAGCTATTCAGGAAAAAAAAGATGCAGCTCTGGCAGAAAAGATTTTTAAAGTTGAAGGGATATCCAGTGAATTGTATCTGGCCGCAAGTCATGGGACGCCAGACTCTGTTGTCGCAAAGTTGCGATCTTCACTTGAGGCCTTCAAAAAAACCAATAAATACAAAGAAATAAAATCACACCTGAGATAACCATTAGAGTGTTGTATAAAAGACTAATTTAAACAGGGTCAAAACGCCCCTTCGATTATTTAGGTTTTATTAATCTAAGACTGTGACCAAGTCTGTTAATATTAGATCGTAATGATAAAATACTTATTTTTTCTATTTATTACGTTCAATTTAAACGCCGAAACCCTAAGAGTCGTGACGAGCGATTTCCCACCTTTTCAAATGGCCGAAGGAAATAAAGTTTCCGGTATCACCACAGAAATTGTAGAAGCAGTTATTAATAATGCCGGATTTAAATCTGATATAAAAATATATCCGTGGCCCAGAGCTTATAAAATGGGTCTACGGGAATCGAATGTCTTAATTTATTCCATCGTGAGAACTCCTGAGCGCGATAAACTTTTTAAATGGATCGGATCTATCGCCCCTTATAATGTTTATTTCTGGAAATTAAAAAGTCGCAAGGATATAAAAATTAATTCAATTGAAGATGCCCGACATTATAAGGCCGGGGGCGTGATCGATGATAACAAAGCAGATCAACTTAGAAAATTAGGATTTGTCGTTGGAAAAAACTTAGATCTTGTTTCCAGTGATGAGCTTAATTTAAGAACTCTTTATGCCGGCCGAATTGATATTATGACTTTTGATGATTTGAGCTTTCGTCATAAGGTTCTGGCCGATGGAAAAGATTTCGATAAACTAGAAAAGATAATGAAGCTTGAGGGGAGCTCTCACGAGATGCAGCTGGCGGCGAATATTGATACACCTGATGCCGTTGTAGAGAAGTTACGGAGGTCACTTATTGCTTTCAAAAAAACCAACAAGTATCAGCAGATAAAAAATCGCCTGAGATAACTCAGGCGATTTTTTAATTCTATTTATAATCTTTTAAAAATTTATTCAATTCAACTGCGCCTTCAACGATCATTTTCGTATCACAGCTAAAGGCCAGACGAATAGACTGACGGCTTGATGGCGTGTCACCAAAACAGCTTCCAGGCGCGTTTCCAAGACCAACTGCGGCCAGGTCTTCAGAAAGCTTTTCTACATCAATGCCATCTTTTACACGGCACCACAGATAGAATGCGGCCTTTGGAACATAAGGAGTCAGGATGTCCTGACCTTTTAATGATTCAAGAAATAAATCTCTTCTTTTTAAGTATTCAGCGTTCATTTCTGCATACCATTCAGTTGGTGTTTCTTTTACTGCTTCAATAGCTCCCCATTGAGAGATGCTGTTGATTCCGTTCACAGTACAACGAAGAAGTTTGCCAGCTCTGTCGTTGAATAATTCGTTTTTCGAAGCGAAGTACCCAAGACGCAATCCACTCATCGCGTATGATTTTGAGAATGAGAAAACTGAAACAGCTTTATCATAATCAGGAATTAAAGAGGCGATAGATGTATGTGATCCACCATCAAACAGGATGTGCTCATAAGCTTCATCACTGATTAACCAAAGATTATTTTTTACTGCAAGGTCGGCAATCTTTTTTAATTCTTCTAATGGAATGATGGCACCAGTAGGATTTTGGGGAGAGTTTAAAAAGATCACTTTTGTTTTTGGCGTAATCGCCGCTTCTATATCTTGTGCTCTATAGACATAATTGTGTTCAGGTTTAAGTTCTACACCTATTGTCTTTGCTCCAGCTAGACGAGCGTTTTCCACGGCCTCAGTCCACATTGGATCGGGGACGATTACTTCATCGCCTTCTTCAACAATGCACTGGTAACAGACGTATAGAGCGTGCATGGCCCCGTTTGTGATTGAGATGTGCGCGGCCTTCACAGGAATTTTATTTTGGTTATTTAATTTTTGAGCAAGAGTTTCTCTCAGCTCAGGAATTCCATTGTTTGGAATGTAATGTGTTTTGTTAGCTGATAGCGCTTTTAGAATTCCTGCTTTTACATTCGGATGAATGTCGAAACTTGGGTCTCCAGATTCAAAACGGTAAATTTTTTGACCATCTTTCTGTGCTTTTAAGAGTTTTTCTCTGATAACGACAATTTTTCCAAGTGAGATATTATCCAAGCGACTCATGAAGTTCTCCTCTTTGCGGTGTGTGTGGTGAAGGAAAATGAATTTGGTCGGATTGATTGTGCAATTAAAATGACACTTTTCCAACGACAAAGTAAGAAATATTTTTAAATGCCAAAGACCAACCTTGAAGGTCGGTCTTTGCGCATACTTTTGAAAAATTAATAAATCGAAAAACCACAATTCTTTTTAACGTAAGCATCGAAAGCAACGTTTGAATAAAGCTTCTTATTGAAGAAGACGTTCCCGCCTTTATTGTGATCTGTATACCACAGGTCTTTTCCTAAAACGCTACATGTCTTCTGGCCTTTCTTTTTGATCGTGACATATTTAGCGCTGGCCTCACCTTCAAATCCTACAGGCCATCCAGCAAGAGCACTGGCCTCTACAACTACGCCAGCACCGGCATATTGAACGTCTGGAGAGACGGCAGCACCACTAGCTGTCTGCCTCATTGGACCTTCTATTAAAGCGCCGCTGATGATCTCTTTTGTCTTACCGTTAAAGATAACTTCTTCACGTGTAGGCAAGCTCACGATCACGATGTCTTTATCTGCATCGGATTCATAACGGATGGCCGGCATGATATCTCGCGGAAAAAATGTCATAAGTTTTAAATGGCCATGGCTTTCATTTTCATCCGGTGAATCCCAGATCATTAAACCCATATCTGAGCGAGCGAGGTCTTCAAAATTAAATTCGAAACTGCGACTGACTGAAAAACCAGTATTGGGAACGGCAACGTTGCCACCGTTATTATAAAATTGAAAACTTCTTGGCGTGTAGTAATTATCGCGATCGATATTGTAACACATGTCCCACCTTTCATGATCTCTCGTCCTGCAACCACCAGCAAATAATACAGCTTCATTCGATTCTTTTAGTGGGGCCTGAATAAGAGTCTCATCAAATTCAGCAAATGCAGATGCTGAAATAAGAAGCATAAGCAATGCAATAGGTTTCGTCATAATCACTCCGTCGATTAAAGGACAATAATCTATTGTTTTCTATTTCTTAGAATTAAAACAGAGAATTGGTGCATTTTTTCTATCAATTACTATCAGAACGGTGTGGTCTCTACTAATTTTCTCAACTTAGATTGAGTAGAATACCATTCTTGTGGGGGATTCTTCCAGAAGCTCTCGGCAGAAGGTGCCCAGTCGGATACTTTATTTTCGATGCCACCGATACAAGTTGCTTTTGAATTCATGTCTTGAGCTTTAAAACTTGCTCCAAGAAAACATGCATCTCCATTAACTTCATTTGATTTAATATAATCTACCATCTTACTTACATTCAGATTTCCTGGAGCAGGAGTTTTTGTATACACAACACTGAATGTGCCTTTCTTATATTCATCACGACTTAATTTACTCATAGGTTTTCCGGCATCAAAGATTTCCACATAAAATTTCATGCTTCCACCTTGTTTTGAAATCACTTCAATATCAGTTGCCGGTGCTTCTTTACGACTGGCCATACAGTTATTGTAAAGAACGTAAACTTTCGCATTTTGATAAATACATGTTCTATTTTGTCCTGATCCTGGCATTAGTTCACGTCCGATGAATTTTAATTCACCAGAGTTGATATCTGCTAAGGCATTTTGTGGAGAGTAGGTATCGATATTTTGCGATAGAGGACTGTCATTGCCAGCTACACAAGGAAGCATTTTAGGACTAACAGTTTCACCCAGGAATTCTTTTCCTAAAGCAATGTCGGCCATTCTTGTCGCCTCTTCAAGAGAATGCTCTTCAATATCACGTCGACCTGTCACTTCCATTGTTGTTTCAGCTTGAATTGGCGCTATTGGCGTATTCGTTTTTTCTACAACAGGAATACTTGCAGGTTCAACTTCTTTTTTAGAATCTCGTGATGCCAGTTTTATGGCAGGTGCATTTTTATTATAGTAAACCCAGTAGCTTTCACCGGCCTTGGGCCCGCTAGTCACTTTCATTTTAATACCTGAATTTCCAGTCTCGAAATTTTTTATCTCTTCAACTTCACCGGTTGTCCCTTCTGCAAGCGTTGTTGCAATGTTTTTGGTGTACTTCATAAAGTCAGGACTGGTCCTGGCCGTTAAGAAGGCATCTAGTTCAACTTCATCACCGGTACTGAATCCAACAAGTGATGAAAGGGATAGGGCGAGCAAAATAGTAGGTAATTTATTTTTCATTTTGTCATTATAACGCCCTCTTAAATAATTTCCTAATAGTGACAAAAATGCCGGAGTAAACCAGTTCAATAAAAAAATATGAATCTAAGCTAAAATATTAATTAAATTAGCCGTTAAGGAATTACAATAGAAAGAGTCATATATAAAATACGATACTTACAGCGACAAGGAGTCAGCGAATGGAATTGATGCAATTATTTAAGCAAGGTGGCTTTATCATGTACCCACTACTGGTTTTCTCAGTAGCAGTATGGACAGTTGCCATTCAAAAAATTTGGTTTCTTATTAATTTCAACAAGCAAGCAAAGTTCTTCCATGAAGAAGGAATGAGAATTATTCAGTCAAAACGTTTCAACGAAATGGAATGGCTATATAAGAACTGCCCAGAAATCATTGCAAAGCCTCACTCTGCAGTTTTCGAAGAAGCTTCTTCTTCTGAAGAATGGGACGCTCGTATGAACCGTCGTCTTAACGAAACAACATTAGGTCTTAAGAAAAACATTTGGATACTTGGTACTATCGGATCATCTGCTCCTTTCGTAGGTCTATTCGGTACAGTTTGGGGGATCATGGGGTCATTCAAGCAAATCGGTGCTGCTGGTAAAGCAGGTTTCGCGATCGTATCAGTTTCAATTTCAGAAGCACTTATCGCAACAGCTGCAGGTATCCTTGTAGCGGTAGTAGCGGTTATGTTTTACAACTACATCTTAGTAATGATTTCTGAAGCACTTCAGAAATTTAAAAATGGTCTTGGCGATATGGCCGAATCATTTAATGCTGCTAAGAAATAGTTTTAATTTTTAAAAGTTAAATAGGAGTGCCTTATGGCAATGGGAAGTTCAAATAATAGTTCAGATGGTGAGGAGCAAATCGTATCGGAGATCAATATGACTCCGCTGATCGACATCATGCTCGTGCTTCTGATTATTTTCATGGTTACATCGAGTGCGGCACTTGAATCAGGTCTTGATATAGAGCTGCCAAAAACTTCGATCACTAATGAGAAGAAGCAGGATGAAATTTTAATTATTACTCTTGATAAGGCCGGTAAAGTGGCACTTCAAGGGAAGTATGTAACAGAAGAAAATCTGGCAACAGAAATGATCGCAAAACTTGCTGAGCTAAAAACTGAATCAGTTATCCTAGAAGGTGACACTCAGGCATTTTTAGGAAAAGCAGTAGAGATCATGGACATTGCTAAGAGTGCAGGAGCGAAGAACTTTTCAATCGCTGCTGATGAAGATCCAACAAAAAGAATGAAGTAAATAGGAAATAAAAATGAGTGCAGTTAAGAAACCCATTTATACTCCTGGCGAATCGACAATGGAGCAGAATACAAAGCGTTTTAATAAACGCGCTTTGATTGGAAGCTTCATCATTCACTTGTTTTTCTTTTTAATCAAGCTTCCTCATCTGGAGCTGGAACATACACTTAAGGAAGAACCTAAGTTAGTTCCAATCACGATGACGATGGTGACACCTCCGCCTAAGAAAAACAAAATTGTTCAAAACAAAGTTGTAGCTCCTGAGTCGGAAAAAGTGGTTGTCCCTAAGCCTGAAGAAAAAGTAAAAAATGGTACGGACAGAGTTGTTAAAAATTCTGATCGTGTCGGTGATAAAAACCAGAAGAAAGTTCAAGACGTTCAAAAAGGTGACCCAGCTTCTAAAAAGAAAGAAGCTTATAAGCCAGGAACTGACGTAAGAAAAGCTCCAAGAACTACTGTTGGTTCAGGATCAGCAGCAAGCCAGGTAAAAGCGAAAGACAATAACACTGGTGGATCTGGAGATACGTACCAAGGTCTGGACATGACGAATGTAACAGACTCAATCAGAAAGAACGGTCAAGGGATCAAACGTGCTGCTGCCAAAGGTGCTAAAGACGATGGTGGAGCAGGAATGGGAACTGGCGGCGGTATCGGTAACGGTGTTGGTGGTGGAGGCGGCGACGGCTTTATTACAGGTTCACCAAACGGTACACCTAATGCAGCTAAGGTTGCTACCAACATTGGTAGCTTAACTGGATCAGCAAAAGGAACAATCGATTCTTCTCGAGGATTCGATGGCGTTGCTCAAAAAGGATCGGTTATGGTCGCTGGTGTGCCGGTTGAAAAAATCGCACTATCAAATATCAACCCGGATGAAATTAGAAGAATTCTTCGCGATCATATTCCTCAATTTCGCTACTGTTACCAGTCTGAACTTGATGGAAATAAAAATCCTGAAGGTGTCCAAGGGCGTATGAACTTTAAGTTCAGCGTTGGTGGAGCAGGAAAAGTGACGAAGTCAGAAATTCAATCAGAAGAAATTTCTTCTGATAAAGTTCGCGACTGTATTAAGAACGTTCTACACGGGATTCAATTCCCAAGGCCAACATCAGGTGGAAACTATGATGTATCTCAGCCGATGAACTTCTATCCAAAACGTATGTAAGTAAAGGCCCTCTTCGGAGGGCCTTTTTTTTGAAGGAATTAACATGAAGACTAAGAAGATAATTTCAATTTTTTTTATGGCCGTATTACTAGCAAGCTGCGCGCATGAAAAATACGAAGTCGATCCGATAACAGGCATTAATCCTGGCGATATTAGGGACACTCTAAGAGACAATGTTTCGAAGTTTAGACGCTGTTATGAATCTCAGCTGGATTCAAGTAAAACACCTAGAGAGCTGGAAGCGAATGCTACTTTTAAATTTGTTGTTAATGAAAAAGGAAGCGTAGGTAAATCCGAAGTAAAATCTAGCGATATTCAGTCGGCCCAGGCCTTAATCTGTATGAAAAACATTTTAGAAGGACTCAAATTTCCTGCGGCCATTAATGCGAAATCTTACGAGGTCACACAACCGATGAATTTCTATCCTCCTAGATCATAGTTCACTTATTTACAAGTAAGGCCCGGCACTCCATCGCGATCAATGAAGTTAAAATAAATTTTATAATCGAGATCGTTGATGAAAAGCTGGCCTTCATAGTTTGTGAAATTGTTATTAGTATCAAAGCGCGGGTAAAGTCTTAAGTGAACTCCTTCTGCATCACCTCTTAAATTAATATCTGAATAATAAACTTCAGGAGTGATTCTCACTGATTTATTCTCATAAACTTTAGGTGAACCTACTTGAGTAATTGTGAGAGTTGCTCCCCAATTATATGAACCGATAAAAGGTTTCGCTGGATCGATATTTTTATTAAAAGTTACTAAAATTTTTACATTTGGTTTTTGTGCTGGAATACAAACAACGTTTTGAACTGCAAAAACTTGTGCAGAAAAAAGTAGTGATGCAAGAATGATGAATAGGTTTTTCATATGAGTCTCCAAGAAGAATGCGTGACTTTAGGATAGGTTTTGCCCTAAATCAACATCTTCTTGGAAGCACTTTTAATGGATTAAACTAAGTTCTTAATAATCTTAAATTCCTGCTCAGTGACAGGATTGATAGATAGGCGAGACCCTTTCTGCACTAGCGGCATTTTGTCTAAACCTTTCGTGTTTTTAATTTCTGTAAGCGTTATAACGTGGTCGAATTTCTCTACGAATTCAACTTCTACCATGAACCAGCGTGGAGCTTCTTTCGTCGCTTTAGGGTCGTAATACTCGCTTTTAGAATCGAATTGACTTGGGTCTGGGTGAGAGGTCTTAGAAACCTTTGCAAGGCCCGCTACACCTGGAACTTCACAGCTTGAATGATAGAATAAAACCACATCACCCAGTTTCATATCATCGCGCATGAAATTACGTGCCTGATAATTGCGAACGCCATCCCATCCTGATTTTTTCTTAGTTTTTAGGTTATCGATAGAAAAAACATCGGGCTCACTTTTCATTAGCCAATAATTCATGATCAAGGACTCCAGTCTTTAAGAGAATACTTTTCGATTATCTTACCTAGAGTTCCGTCCTTTCTCAATTCTTCTATGCCATCTGAGAGGATTTTTGCGAATTCTTTTGAGCGGGGATTCTTGGGAGAGAAGCCAATGTAGAGTGGATCGCCTTCGGTGCATCCGGCCTCTTCAAATTGGTCACGTATTTTTTTGTTTTCTGTAAAATAGTTAAAGACAAAAGGATTTTCTACAATTGTATTGATCTTACCTTCTGTGAGGTTATCAATATTTTTCATTAAAGGGTTTTCGCCATGACTTTTAGTAATCTGTTCAGGGAACTCTCTAAAATAGCTTAAAAGCGGCGCTGAGTAAGCATAGGATTCGACAATACCAATCTTGCGGTTCTTTAAACTGGCGATGCTGATAAACTCCCAAGGGTCTTTTGCCTTAACGTAAAAACACTCTTTATTGCTTCCCATACTTTTTGCAGGATAGATAAAATCCGGAGCATCTGGTTTTGTTGTTGCTGCGATTCCTGTGGCCAAACCAAAGCGGACACTCTCAATAGAGTTCGTCCAGTTATCAATTTGAAAAACTACATTATGGCCTTTGCGCTCAAAAATAATCTTGGCGACTTCTATGATGTAGCCTTGCTGTTTGTCTTTAGTATGGGTTGGATTGCAGGTAAAAGGGCACCATTTATCTGACTTGAGCAGAATTGTTTCTGCATGGGCATGTGAAAAAGTTGTGATGATTAAAAATGAAAATAAAATGGTCTTCATGTTTAAAGCAAATTTAGAAGTTTCATATTTCGACTTTTGGCCTCGGCCTCTGTCTCGACATGTTTTTTGGGTTTTTCTTCTTTTTGCTCTTCAGGATTTTCTGAATGCTCTTTCTTTTTTTCTTTGTAACTGTCCTGAGCGTTTTTAGTGCTGTCTTTTAATTCCAGGTCCACATTGTTTTGTTCGCTCGCGGCCACGGCAGACTGGTCAATAGACGTCTTTAAGGCGTCATTGTTAAGACGGCCTTCACTGAGGTAGCTTTTGAAGCCAGGTAGTTTAGAATCGATAATCATAGGTCTATTATAACTAGTTTTTTATTTATAAAAACTTAAGTTAAACATAATAAGGATTACAAACTCTTACACCTTGAATGGGGAGAGTACGGGGCCTTTCTACTGTCAATATTTGGTGGCTAAGTCTTGGGCGTACAAAAAAGTGGCTGCTGATCTGTTAAGAGTTGAAAGTAGCTGGGAGTCTTTCCCGCAGATTGTTTAAAGGAAGAACTTTGAAGAAGGCTTAGTTTGGATTTTAATTTATCAGAATAATAAGTGCATTTTTTTAATTCTAAATTCCATAGCGTTTCGAGATTTACCGCTTTTTTATCTAGATCTATTTTTGTTGGCGGTGTTTCAAAAAAACACAGTCCAAATTTAGCATTTTTATGAATCAAGCTCACACTGGGATTCTTAGCATCTAATAAAGATAATTCGACCTTTATATCCTTATCGATATTACATACATATTCAGTTACATTTTTTGCATAAACTGTATGAGAAAATAATAGCGAAAAAATGATATATTTCATTTTGATCCTTGAGTATTTGGACGGCAGTATGGAAGTGAGTGGCTAGAGCAATGAATATTTCCTTTACCAAGATGAGAGTAATCCCATGTTGAAATAAAGTCGGCCTTCATTTTTTTCTTTTCCATTTCTTCTTTTAAATACTTATTAAAAATCAAATTACCAGTATTGGGGAAAGTCACTGTTTTATTCATGAGAACTGAGTTTGTTGGGTTTGGAAGAAATGAATTAATTGTACCCGGTCTTGGTAACTCAAGTGTTCCATCTGCGCGGACAAATGGTTGTGTTCCGTGAAAAATATTAGGAACTTCAAGCTCATTATAATACTTTGCACATTGAGGAAGACGAGAAAGAATTTTACTTTTTATTTTAGCTTTATCATTTTCGATTGATTCAGCAATTGCATTATTGAGATTCATGAATTGAGGGTCTTCAAGCATCATTTCCTGTATTTCAAAATTAGAAACTTTGTCGATGTTTTGAGCACAAAGAGCATTGAACTTTCCAATGTCATTATCTTGATTATATTGCGGACTAAAGATCGACTTAATGTTAAATTTTGCGTCGGCAGCTTCCGCAATAGAGACACCAAATAAAATTTTGTAAAAGACTGCTTTCACGGCAGGTTTAACTTCATCTGAAGTGGCCTTATTCTTCATAATATTTTCAGCGTATTTACAGATAATCGAATTCCCTGCGAGTCCTTTGAGAGATCTGGAATCTCGGGCCTCACTTGGGTCATAATCTGGGTTTGTGAAATCCATGAAAGGAGTTTTACCATTTTCAGGACTTTTCATAAGCTCTAAAGCTTTTTTAGGACTTGCGGCCATTAATGAGAACTCGCACTCTTTAGGACGGCCATCATTAAATTGTGTAGGAATGATTTTAAATATCTCATCTACGTGCCCAACTTCTAACCATGAAGTTTGAAGCTGAATCACATTGTCTGCGTCTCCACAAAACTGATCAGTAAATTTCTTACCTTGGTTGTCTCCAACTAGACAGAATCCACCGGGAGCTCCCTCAATATTTCCACCCATTTCACCTGAACCAAAAGTCTGGTTTGTTTTTCTGGGATCAGTCATGAGGTCTTCAGGATAATCGCCCATAAGACGAGGGCCTTCTTTAACATTACATTTAAGTCCAGCATCACTCAATGTTTTTCCATTATCTTTGCGAACCCTAGGGTAGGAATCAATTTGTCTGACAACCGGAGCACCGGTTTTTAAATCGACAAATGATTCAAACCAATCCTGCTGCCATGTATAGTTTGGCGCCGGGACAAAAGTCATTTGATCAATAATTCTTTCAATTTTTTTCGAATCAAGTTTCTTGCCCACTAACTCCGCTTTCGTTGAAGCAACCAGTGCACGGAACTCATTAACGTCTGCAACAGATATCAAGATCTGTGGAACGTTTTCATAATCATAATTATCAATAATTTTATAAATGAACTTTCGAGTTACACCCCTGGCCTCTTTTGTTGGAATAAAGGGAGCATTCGAAATTAGAAAAGACTGAGTAGGATAAGTTTCATCTAAAAGTGTGATTCCATTTTGCGGACACAAAGGAGCTTTCTCTATTTGTGGACATTGTAATGCAAAGGCCTGAGGCAATGTCAGTAGTGTTAAAAAAATAGGGGTAAGAATTCGAGTCTTTTTCATAAAAAAATTTTACCACGATAGAGAATTTATTTGTGGCACTTAATTGTGGAAAAAACTTCCCTTTTTATTTAGTAAAATTGTCTGTGTAAAGGGTTAATTAACTCCACAGTCTTTCAATAATTAATTGTTAGTTGTTGATGAAGGGGTCACGACGGCCTACACATCGACGAAGTCAAAAAGTTCGAGCACGCCGAAAAAAAATTCAGTCGCACTCAATCTTGGAATTAGTTTTTAATTTAAGAGGCCGCTTTTTGCGGGAAGAAGTTCCACCATTCACTTGGGTCATCATCTAAAAGACGAAGACACAATTCTGGTGACCATCTAGGTTTTTTAGCAGGCTTCAAAAGATTCAGTCCTGAACTCTTTAAACTCTTCGATCCTTTTTTACCGTTACACGGTTTACAACATGTCACCACGTTTTCCCAGCTAGTAGGTCCCTTTTGTGAAACAGGTATGATGTGATCAAAGGTGAGTTCGTGAGCAGGCAGGTTTATAGAGCAGTACTGGCATTGAAACTTATCGCGAAAAAAGACATTCATTCTGGTAAATTTAACGTTCAAGGTGATCTTGTGCATCTGGAATAACCGGAGCACTTTGGGGAGCTTATACGAGGTGGAAACGGTCCGTATCAGCTTGTCTTCATATTCATCGACGACTTCCGCACGTCCAGTCATAAGAAGAATCATGGCCTTCTGCCAATTTATTATTTTTACCGGAAAATAGTTGCAGTCTAGAAGCAACGTCCTCATATCCCTCAATTATAGCATGAAAAAAGATGGCCCGTGCAAGCGGCAAGATAATTTAATATTTTTTGCCTTAATGGGGACGTATTGACTCTGCTAAGTGTGCAAATACCTGACTAAGCCTTTTAGGAGCTGTCTCATAATTGAAAATAGTTAGGTCTAAGATCTTAAATCTTAACTAGATGCTTAAGAATTTAGTTATTAACCCTTACATTTTTAGAATTATAGATAATTGCGGAATTGCGCAATTCAGGGTAGGGTTAATGGGAAGAAGGCATTATGAAATTGATTCAATTTTCATCAATGGTAGATCTATTTCAGAAGTTGTTATCGATTCACATTATGAAAATAAGCATACTGACTATGTTGATGATAATTTAATTCTAATATTAGTTTCTCAACTTGATGGAGGATATGAACTCCCAGTAGATGTGAAAGATGATTTTAGTTACTTTGTAAAAGTCATAGAAGTGAATAAAAAATACTATCGGCTTATTTGGCTTCTTGAGAATAAGTATAATTATATTGGCATTATTAATGCCTTTAGGGTGAAAAAAGGAAGGTAGTTATGGCATTTCCAGATAAAAAAGAATTATCAAAAATTCGAAAAAAACTTAATAAGGCAAAACCATCATATGCCTTGCCTGAAAACGCAACTAAGGCCGAAGAGTTGAAGTACGCTCTTTGTGAAAAATTCGTTATCTTTATTCTAAAAAACAACATTACCCAGATCGAGCTTGCAAAAAGATTAGATATTGGTCCGGCAAGATTAAATGAGATTGTGAAATATAAAATTAACCTTTTTACAGTTGATAAGTTAATTGATTTTGCGCAGAGACTTGATCCAAATTTACAAATTAAGGTTGCATGATAATTCGTATAGCAGTGTAGCTACCAGAAGTCTGCTGGCACCTTTTAACTAAAACCCGTGCTCTTCAGCATCGTCTTCATCGTCACGATCTAGAGATGTATTATTCTTAATAACTCGAAGATGACGTTTCTCAATACGTAACTGATAATTGAATTCCTTGAACTTTGTAATCTTCAGAGTTTTCCCCTGATCTTCTAAAATTCTTTCAATCTTCTCTTTTTCTTCCGGCATATAGATCGTAATCGCCATCCCACCTTTATCGTGGCGAGCAGTTCTACCAAGTCTATGGATATAAGACTCAGCATTTAGCGGAGGATTCAAATTGATAATATGAGTAACGTGAGGGATATCTAAACCACGAGCGGCGATATCAGTCGCTACCATGATGTTGATAGTTTTTTCTTTTAGTCCATTCAATGCTTTTTTTCTCTGGTGAGTTGTCATGTCACCTTCAAGTACAGCACTCTTATATTTATCTTCTGCTAAAAGAGCATTTAAGCTTCTAGCTTCGTCTTTAGTACGTGTGAAAATCAAACAGGCCTTGATCTTATGGTGCTTTAATAAAAAGCGAATAAAAGGGTATCTAAGCTCGTCAGTGATCGGGCAGAAGGCCTCTGTGACGATTGCTTTTGCTTTATTGGCCTGGAATTCAACCAGAGTGGCCCCTGTTAAGAATTCTTCAGTCAAAAGTTTTACTTCTTCACTCATTGTCGCCGAAAATAAAAGAGTCTGTTTGCGCTCTTTCGTCGCTTCAAGAGCAACACGAAGGTGGGGAAGAAACCCCATATCCATTAACTGATCAGCTTCATCAAGAACTACCGTCTCAATTCCACTTAGATCAATGGTGTTTTTTTCAATATGGTCTTTAAGGCGACCAGGGCAAGCAACAATAAGATGCACGCCATTTTTTAATTCACGTTCTTGTTCAGAGAAACTATTTCCACCATAGATGCTGGTACTGATGATCGTCGTAAAGCGTGCGCATTTTTTTGCGACACCTAGGATCTGCTCAGATAATTCTTTTGTCGGTGTGATGATTAAAACTTTTGTCGGTCTTTTCGGAGCACCGATAAGACTTGCCACTAGAGGCAGTGTAAACGCCAGAGTTTTTCCCGATCCTGTTTCCGAAAGCGCAATTAAGTCTTTCCCTTCCATGATAACCGGAATCGCTTGCTCCTGAATCGGAGTCAAGTTCTGGATTTTCATTTCAGTTAATGCTTTTTGAATCGCTTCTGGAAATTGAATCATTTTTTTGCCTGAGGTGTTTTATGAGTGATCTTAAAACACATATGAACTTTCGTATCTTTGTAGTCTTCTGGAATTGTACGAGGTGTAATGTCCTGAACATTCGCCAGCTCTAGAACTTCAGGAGAGATTTTAAATTTTCTCTTATTATTAGAGAAGTATAAAACACCATTAGGATCAAGCAGGCGAAGGCAGTGCTTAACTAAAAACAACTGATCTTTTTCAACTTCAAAATCCTCTTCCATTCCTTTTGAGTTCGAAAACGTCGGTGGATCTAAAACGATGATGTCAAAGCGTTGAGAAGCTTTCTCTAGATACTCAAGAGCACTATCAACGATGAAGTTATGATTTGCTAGAGGGATATTATTTTGTTCGAAGTTTTTCTTTGCCCAGTTTTGGTATGTCGATGACATATCCACACTTGTGACTTTTGAAGCTCCACCAACTGCGGCCGCTACACTGATTGATCCAGTATAAGAAAAAAGGTTTAAAACTTTTTTGCCTTCTGCTGATTTCGAAACAATTTGTCTTAGTGGTCTGTGGTCTAAAAATAATCCAGTATCAAGGTAGTCGTGAAGGTTTACCAGAAACTCTGACTTGTATTCTTTTACAACGATCAGCTCATTTCTTTCTTCAAGTTTAGTATACTGAGTGTCGCCAACTTGTCTCTTGCGTGACTTGATGATGACTTTTTCTTCAGGGATATTTAAAACATACTTAACAGCACTGATAATGAAGTTGAAATGATCAAACTTCTCAGCATCGATTTCTTCATCGCGCTTTTCATAAATAATCGCGTTGTCTTTATAAACATCAACGATGAAAGGGAATTCAGGAATATCTTTATTGTATAAACGGAAGGCCTCAAAGCCTTCGCGTTTTGCCCACTTCGCTCTGTGCTTGTAGTTTTTTTCTAGTCTATTCTGGATCGTTTTTAAGTCAGACATTTTTCTTCTTTGGTTGGAGATTAGCGGTAATCAGAGTTTTTAAAGAACTGAACTTTTGGATTTTTTTCCATCACAAGTTTTAAGTCCCACTCAGATCTTACAGAGAAACATAAACGTTTCTTGTGATCGTAAGCGATGTTTGAACTGTTGAATGAAACAAAGTTTCCTTCGTCCTTATCATTTTCAAATTTAAGCCATCTGATACCAACGAAGTTGTATCCTTCGTAAGCGGCGTTAACATTGTATTCGTCTTCTAAACGGTATTTAACAACTTCGAACTGTAGGGCACCAACGGCACCTAAAATCTTTTCTCCAGTCGAGTGTCTAGTGAAGAGCTGAACAGTTCCTTCTTCAGATAACTGCTGAAGTCCTTTTTCAAGCTGCTTTCCTTTCATCGGGTCTTTTAAAATAACCTTATTGAAAATTTCCGGAGCAAAGTTGGGAATTCCAGTGAACATGTACTTTGAGCCTTCAGTGAAAGTGTCACCAATCTGGAATTTTCCGTTGTCGTGAAGACCGATAATGTCTCCCGGGAATGCTTCTTCAGTGATCTCTCTATCCTGTGCCTGGAACATCAGGGGAGTGGCTATCTTCATTTTTTTATCAGAGCGAACGTGATAAATATTTTGGTTGCGGTTAAATTTTCCTGAGCACACACGCAAAAAGGCGATACGGTCGCGGTGTTTTTTATCCATGTTAGCTTGGATTTTGAAAATGAATCCTGTGAACTCAGTTGTTGTTTCCGGGTCTACAGTTGTCACTTTTGAATCTGATTCAAATGGAGCTAATTTTACTTCGCGAGGTTTTGGGCCTGGTGAAGATGAAGAAATCATATCCAGAGTTTCTTTAACTCCGAAGTTGTTCAGTGCCGAACCAAAAAATACCGGAGACTGGATTCCGTGAAGGAACTCTTCTTTACTGAAATCTCCAATAAGAGTTCCAACTAATTCTAGTTCGTCTTTTAGAGTTGCCAGTAATGGCGCTCCAACGAAAGCTAAAACTTCCGGAGCATCTAAATCTTGAGCGTCGATGATAATTGGATTGAAAGGGTCTTTGGCGTTTTTAAAACTCATGATTTGTTTTGTTCTTAAATCATAAACACCTTTGAAATCTACACCTGAACCAATAGGCCATGTCATTGGCACACATTGAATGTTCAGAATTTTTTCTACGTTTTCAATTAACTCAAACGGGTCCATCGCTTCACGGTCATACTTGTTCATGAACGTTACGATTGGCGTATCTCTCATACGACAAACTTCCATAAGTTTAATCGTCTGTGCCTCAACCCCTTTTGCAGAGTCGATCATCATCAGAACTGATTCAACAGCAGTAAGTGTTCTATATGTATCTTCCGAGAAATCCTTGTGACCTGGAGTATCTAGTAAGTGCATCGCACGTTCGTTGTATGGAAAACTCATAACAGAAGATGAAATCGAAATCCCACGTTCCTTTTCAATTTCCATCCAGTCAGACTTTGCATAATTCCCGTCTTTCGCTTTTACCTTTCCGGTTTCACGAATAACTTGTCCGAACCAAAGTAATTTTTCAGTCATCGTCGTCTTCCCGGCATCCGGGTGAGAGATAATAGCAAATGTGCAGCGCGGCGCTGTGTTCAAAGATGAAAGCATGAGAGACCCCAATTTACGTTGTAATTATCCAATACTTACACCAGTTTTGCCCTATACGTCAGCATAATTTTCCGAATCATTTTCGTCGGGAAATAATAGTTCGCAGAAAACTTAAACAAGTCCCTATAAATCCGATCAATAGGCATACAGGCCAATTAATCAGGAATAGGTGGTTACATGAATTCGAAATATCTAGGGGTGCTATTTGCAGTTTCACTGATGGTTTCTACTGCACAAGCAAGGCTTGTTCAGATCCTACACACCAATGATACCCACTCATTTATGGATGGCGGAACCCACCAGACCAATACAGGTGGTTCAGCAAGACTGAAGAGTTTAATCGATTATTACAAAGCTGAAGCTGATAAAGATGGTGTGAAAAATCTGGTACTCGATGCTGGAGATTTTCTTGAAGGTAATATCTATTATATGGCCGACAGAGGGATGAAGAGTTTTGAAGTTCACAACAATGTCGGTTATGACGTTGTGACACTTGGGAACCATGACTACCTGATGGGTGCCGAAGAATTAGATAAGATGCTGGGAAAAATTAATTTAAATTTCAGCCTACTTGCGGCCAATGTTGAAGTGGGCCCGCAGTTTCCAAATATCAGAGAAAAAATTAAGCCTTATAAAGAAATTGAAATCGATGGGATTAAGATTGCTCTTTTGGGTTTAACGACCAATGAAATCTGGTATAGCTGGAGTTTAGATAATAGCAAAATCACGAATCCATACGAAGCTGCTAAAGATTATGAAAAAGTTCTTAAAAAAAGAAACAACGATTTCATTATCGCTCTTACACATATGGGTGTGAGTAAAGATAAAAAGCTTGCGAAAAAAACGTCTTACATCGACTTGATTGTTGGTGGTCACTCGCATACAAAGCTGACAAAGGCCGTAATGGTCAAAAATAAAAACGATAGAGACGTTCCTATTGTTCAGGCGGGAATGCACACTGAATACCTGGGACGATTGATTGTTGATTTAGAAAAAGGAAAACCGTTAAAAGTGGTTTCTTACGAACTTGTTCCAGTAAAAAATGAAAATCAAGATGATCACATTAAGACATTAGTTGATGAGGCCAATACTGATTTAGATAATATCTATGGGGCCGACTGGTTAAAAGAAGAAATTGGTCAAAGTGATTTAAAAAGTGACGACCCGGAAGGGACAAAAAAATGGGCCTTCTTTATTTCAGATGCCATGAAAGATAAGGTTGAAGCGGATATTTCTATCCATGCTCCTCCAATGAACGGAGAGAATTTTCCCGTGGGAGCGATTACAAGAAGAACAATTTTAAACTCGATCCCAAGAGTTTTTGACCTGGATGATACTTATGGGTGGTCTATTTATAAGGCCTCTATTAAAGGAATCTGGCTTAAAACTTTATTTGAAACACTGGCAAGTTTTGGTGAACCACTGGCCTACTCAGGTGTGGAAATTCAGTACATCAAAACTCCGTTTGGATTAAAAGTTGGAAAGGCGACAATTAATGGGCAAAGTATTAGTCCATTTAAAAATTATACTGTTGCTTTCACAGAAGGGATCATTAAAGGGGCCCTGGGGATCAGCTCTAAAACATCTATTATTCTAAAAAATCCAACAAAGTCTCCTTTTAAAATCTGGCAGACTCTAGAAGAGAAAGTGGCCTACGCAGGCAACTTGAAATCAGGCACTACTAAAGAATCCAATAAGACCTATTTTGATCCGACTGATGAGTCAGTCGATTCAGACGATATACAAGCTCCATAATTATAGAGGCCTGCGAAAGCGGGCCTTTATTTATTCCATTTCACTTAATCAATTTAAGAAAATCATAATTCTTAAAAGGATTTTGAGAACTAGTTAGGGATGTAAAGCGGTTCATGCATCATTGCCGCAATTATCATTCTCCATTGAACCATAATTTAAATTAAAAAAGATCATTTTTAAGCATTTCAGTTTATAGTTATCCTGTGAAAAAGCTCTTACTCTTCTTTATTTTTCTATTGGTAATTAGTTCTGGGTTTAAATCAGATGCTCATGCAGATCCTGTTAAGTTTGGACTCGATTCAAGTCACTCACTGCCTTTATTATATCAATTCGAAAATCAAAATATGGGAATCGCCACTGGTGGTTTGATGTATGAAATGTCTGTGGCCATAGGCGAAGAGCTTCATGACGATTATTCAATTACAACATTTCCAGGCCCACGTTTAGCTTTTGAAGTCTTAAATGGAAATATCGATCTTACTTGCAACAACAGTCCGAAGTGGAGCGGTGGTTTGAGTGACGAGGCCCAATGGAGTAAAACCATTTATACCAATTCAGTTATCCTGGTTGGGAAAAAAGAAATTCCTTTCGATCGTGCAGATCATCTGATGAATACTAAAATTGGGACTGTTGAAAATTATCTTTATGGGGATCTGGAAGATAAATTTAAAAGCAAAATTCTTCAAAGAGTTGATGCTGTTACCGTGGTCGCGAATTTAAATAAGCTGTTAGATAATAAGCTCGATTACATTGTGATGAGCGAAGTCGAGTATAATTTTTATAAAGAGACTTATCCCGTGTTGCAGAGAAGTTCCTTTGCCGTGGATAAAACGGATATTCAATGTGCACTTTCTAGAAAATCTTCTTTAACCTTGAAAAAATTAAATGAGACTATTGATCGACTTGCTAAAAAACAGGTCTTTCAGCAAATTTATAAACGCTATATTAATCCTAAGACAAATTTTAAGCCGATTGTGTACGGCCTTAACGATACGAATTCACCTCCATTTTTAATTTATGATAACAATACCGAGTATCCAACGATTCAAGGCGGGTTGTTTTTTGATATTGGATTAGAGATGGGGAGGAAACTTAAGCGTCCGGTTAAATTTCTGCTTTCACCGAGGAAGCGCTTAGATTCGGGACTTGCAGATGGAAAAATTGAACTTGTTTGTTATAACACTGAAGCCTGGGCCGGAGAGTTTGCAAAGGATTACTACTGGAGCATTCCCATTTTTAAGCAGAGCAATTACGTCGTCAGCAATAGCAAATATAAAGGGAATGCTGACTTAAAAACGATCAAAGATCTCAAAGGAAAAACAGTCGGCACGACTCTTGGTTTTGTTTACCCAAACTTGACACCTTATTTCAAAGACGGAAGCCTTATTCGTGAAGACGTCTTGTCGGGGACGGCCAATCTTTCAAAACTCAATGCCGCTCGGATCCCTTTTATTCTTCTGAATAATTTAGAGTACAACTACTACAAGAAAAAATACCCTGATCTTCAAAGGGCGCCATTTGAAATTGACCCGCTTGAGGTTAAGTGTGCTATTTCGAAAAAATCAAATTTGAAACTTAAGGAACTGAACGCTGCCATTCGAGATTTAAAAAAATCAGGTCGAATGCAAGAGATCTTTTTACCTCACTAATAAGACTGATATTTAACATTCACAAGAGAGCTGCCAATGTTTAGGAATTTTTTATCCTTACTTGTTTTGATTCTTTGTTTTACCTTTATGACTAAAGGCCATACTGCAGACTTTACGGATGGAGACATTCATAAAAACGACTATAAATGGTATCAGTTCAATATTCTTCAAAGTGTGGATAATAAACTCCCTTTCGGAAATAAGCACGACACTTTTTTTGAATTGGAGTTTGGCGGACGCTCTGGTCTTTTTGAAGTGTACGGATTTTTAGATGTGCTAGATATGCTGGATTCAAAAGACAGCAGTCTCCATCAGAAGGATAATCTCTTTTTTAAATTTTCTCCCAAACTTTCACTCGATGCTCTTACCGGTCACGATCTTTCTGTCGGCCCGGTTAAAGAATGGTTTATTGCTACATTGTTCAATGTTGGAGATCGCGCTTTATTTGATGAATATATTGGCCTAGGAGCAGACCTTGAAGTTCCTTGGTTTGGAAAAGTCGTGACGAAGTTAATGGCCCGTCATGTTCGAGAGAATTTCGGAGCGGCCAACGAAGGTAAGTTTGATGGATATCTATTCAATACGGCCTGGTTTAAACCTTTTTATACTTTTAGCAATAAGAGTTTTGTCACATATCAAGGATTCTTAGATTACACTTTTGCGGCCAATAGGATTGATGATGATAAAGATCACTCGAGTAGTTCAATCGCCTGGTATAACGGATTGTACTGGCACTCAGAGCGCTATTCTGCTGGTTACGGGTTGAAGTACTACAATGATATGGGACTTTTAAGAGATGGTGGTATTGCTGGGAATACAACGGGACTCGGGCACTATTTTGTTGTGACTTATAAATTTTAAATAAAAAAAAGGCCCGCTTTAAAGCGGGCCTGATTTATTAAGCGTGGTGATTTTCAACAGCTTTTAAATGCGCTTTTTGAATGTCTTTACTTACGACTGCAATATCCATCTTCGACAATACGACTGGATCAATAACATTTTGGTAAAGGTGAGGAAGTTTTGTCAGATTTTCCATAAAGTTTAAGTTCTTATTCGCATCAACTTCATCCACTTTTCTAATTGGAGTGAAGTGAGGTGCAGTTGTTAGAACATAGGGTGTTTCATTGATAAGCACGTTGATTGCTTGAACAACTTCTACAAAACGATCCAGCTCAGCTTTGCTGTATGTTTCAGTTGGCTCGATCATTAGTCCGTATTGTTCAGGGAAAGCTACCGTTGGAGCGTGAAGACCGAAGTCTAAGAAAAGCTTTCCAATTTTTGCCATCGTCTGAGCTTTTGGAGTTCCACCAGCAGCGATTCTATCAAAAGTTTCTTTCGAAATTGTTAAAATGAATTCGTGCATACGAGTTTCATTTTCACAGTTTTCTGGAAGTGAAGGATAAACTGGTTTTAGTTTTTCGTATAAGTACCTAGCTGCAAGAACGGCCACACCAGACATATCACGAACACCGTTTCCACCAAGAGCTTTGATGTAAGTGTAAGCGCGGACTTTGTGAGCAAAGTTTCCTACGTGACGGTGGAAAGATCCAATTGATTTAGGAGCTTTTACAACATCAAATTTATCGCCAACTTTTACAACTTGAATCCCTGGAAGGTAATCAACTAAGCGGTGAGATACAGCAACGATTCCGTCTCCTGGTCCACCACCACCATGTGGGATAGTCCAAGTTTTGTGAAGGTTGTTGTGAACAGCATCGACACCCATTTTATTCAGGTCGATCCATCCAGCAATCGCGTTCATGTTTGCGCCGTCCATGTAAACAAGTCCACCAGCACCGTGGATTAGATCGGCCATTTCTTTAAATGACTTTTCAAATAATCCAGATGTGTTTGGGTTTGTGACCATAACACCAGCAATACGTTTATTGTATTTTGTGATTTCAGCTTTTAGTTGTTCAAGGTTGATGTGACCAGTAGTGTCTGCTTCAATGATCACGATTCCGTATTGAACTCCATCAACTGTCTTTGTTTCAAATCCGGCCATCGTAGCTGTCGCTGGATTTGTTCCGTGAGCAGATCTTGGAATTAAAACGATGTTTCTCGTTTCTGCTTCACCATTATTTCTATGGTACCCCTGGAATAATTTTAGACCAACAAGTTCTCCTTGAGCTCCAGCAACCGGTTGAGTTGTCACAGCAGGAAGACCTGTAATTGATTTAAACATTTCCTGAATCCCGTAAAGGATTTCAAGACACCCTTGAGCGTCTTCGATTGGAGCTTGAGGGTGAACATCAGTAAACCCTTTTAGAGAAGCTGCCCAGTCGTTGATGTATGGGTTGTATTTCATTGTACATGATCCAAGCGGGTAGATGTTGTCATCCGGGCTTACGTTTAGATCAGCAAGATTTTTGTAGAATGCTTTGATTTCTTCCATTTCAAGATTCGGTAAACCAACCGGAGTTGATCTCATGAAGTTTTCTGGAATTTCCGGAAGGAATTCATCGTTTTCTTCTGCTTCGAAATTTGCAGCGAAGAAGTTTTCTAGTTTTTCTAAATCTTCATCAGTGTGAACATCAAAGAAAGATAATAGAAGAAGGTGTCTTCCATCGTTGTGAAGTCTTTTTGAGACATCAACACCTAATTGCATATTAGCTGCAGAGGCAAGAGCTTGCAGTTTTTTTACACTCATTGGAAGTTCTAAAACGAATTCATTGTAAAATGGAGTTGAAGGGAAAGCTAAGTTTACACCTTTAAATTGAGTTAAAACTTGTGCCATTTGTTGAGCGTAATCACGTCCAATTAAAGCAGCATCACTCATACCTTGTTCACCACGAGCTAAGATCGCAGCTCCAGCAGCACTTGCTACAAACGATTGGTTTGAACAAATGTTCGAAGTCGCTTTCTCGCGACGGATGTGTTGCTCTCTCGTAGAAAGAACCATACAAAGTGCTTCTTTGCCGTTCGTATCTTTAGCACGGCCTACAAATCTTCCAGCAGTTTGTCTGATGTCCAACTTATTTGAGTCGTTGTATCTGATCCCGAAGATCCCCAGTCCAGGTCCACCAAAATTTGGCGCTAGAGCTAAATGCTGACCTTCACCAACGATCATATTACATCCTTGCTTCTGAGTTCCAAATTCCGCAGGAGGAGTTAGGGCGTCAGTTGCTAGTAACATTGGATCGAAGATAGCGATTGATTGAACTTGAAGTTGAGAACACAGGTCTGTGAACGAGTGAACGTCTTCAAGGTTTCCGAAGTTGTTAACTTGAGGGAAAACGATACATGCTAGGTCTGATCCAAGATCAGAGGCCATCTTGTGAGCGATATCAACATTTGTAATCCCAGTTTCTTTATCAGTTGGGATTGTAATAATGTTAAGGCCTGTTTCTTTTGCATGAGTTTTTAAAACTTCAATGTCACCTGGAAATAATGATTCACAAACTAAAGCAGTCTTAGAATTTTTAACAATTCTTGTTGCTGTTTGGATGGCCTCATAAAGAGCAGTTGATCTTTCGTAGAAAGAAGCATTGATTGCTTCAAATCCTGTAAGCATTGAAAGAGTCGAAGAGTAGATCCAAAGAGTTTGAAGAGTCCCTTGTGATCTCTCAGGTTGGTATGGAGTGTACGCTGTTGTTAAACCACGTAGGTCACATACGTAAGGCACGATGTCTGAAACTTTATAGTTTTTTAATCCATCACCGATGAAACAAGTTTTCAAATTGTTTTTAGCAGCGATGCCTTCCATGTGAGCGATCAGGTCGTTGTATGAAAGTTCTTCACAAACGAATGGTGCTTTATCAAATTTCACATTGTCGCCAATGTGTGAGAATAAATCTTTTAACTCAGTTGCGTTTAGTGCTTTTAGCATTTGCGACTGCTCTTCTTTTGTTGAAGAGATATAATACTTAGTTAATTCTCTCGGAAGAGATTTTGGATCGTACGGAAGCTTCTTAAAATTCGTGTCTGCATTCGTTGAAGACGTAGTCATCGGTTATTCCCCTAGTGGATTTTGGTCCTTTTAAAACGTAAAAATATGTGCCTATAATAGCCAATAATGAATGAGTTAATAAAGATAAAAATAAGCGATGTGAATGATTCTGCTTGGCCGGCCTTTATACAAGAAGCCGTAGCTGATAAAAATCATTTTAATCTGGTCGTTGAATCAGAGCGTAAGTTGTGTGACAACTGCGATTATTTGTATTTCTCAGAGGAGAAACTCAACTTTCATTCCAGTGAATTAGGTATTATGTGTTTTGATTTCGAAGATATTTACAGCTATCACCAACGACAAAACTACGCACTTTCCAAAGAACCATTAGCAAAAGCTTTAGGTATTAAAGGAATAGCAGAGAAGCGCACTATTTGGGATGCGACATGTGGAACGGGTAAAGACAGTTTATTGATCCAATATTTTGGAGCAAAACTTACAAGCTTTGAACGCAATCCGGCCGTTTACTTACTTTTAAAAGACGCCTTGCGAAGATACCCCATGGATTTTAATTTAGTTTTTGCCGATGCTTCAAAACTTCCGGCCCCAGAAATTCGTCCCGAAGTGATTTACTACGATCCAATGTACCCAGCTAAAAAGAAATCGGCCTTGGCCCGCAAAGAAATGCGAATCTTCAAAGAGATTGTAGGCGAAGACAATGATTCGAAAGATTTTTTAGAATGGGCCATGAAAACTGCGACTGAAAGAGTCGTGATTAAACGTCCTCTGGAAGCTGAACCCGTCAAAGAAAAACCTACGGCAAGTTATACCGGAAAAAGCACTCGCTATGACATGTACAAGATTTTTTAACCGCCAGATCTCTTCGTTTTAAAACCTAATTTAGCTAAAAAGGCTTCAGTCTTTTCCCTTTGATCACCTTGCAGTTCAATTTGCGGTTTGTTTTCTTTTTTATAAGTCCCGCCCGTTCCACAATGGTTCTTTAGTTTTTTTGCAAGGTCTTCAAAGAAGGCAGGATTGTTAGGGAAGTCATGAATAACTGTCACTAATTTTCCACCGCGTTGGTTTTTTTCAAGCTTGATCTTCAAAGTTACTTTTAAAGGATCAATAGTGACGATGTGGGCCGGTGAATCATCACACTCACATGGGTCTTCGCCACATTTTTTACATAATTTTAAATGTGAACCATCGCTTGAATAAACTAAGCGAGTTTCACTATTTGATTTGGTCTTATCTGGTTTATTTTGTTTCATTTCTTGTCGTTTTTTATTAAACTTATGAGATCTTAAAATTTGATTTATATTAAAAGGAATGAGTGTATTATGGCAAAGAAATTTGACGTTTACGGAATTGGAAATGCTTTAGTTGATATGGAATTTGAGGTTACTGCAGATTTTTTAAATACTGCAGGGATTGAAAAAGGATTAATGACTTTAGTTGATGAAGCAAGACAGACAGAAATTGTTAGTCACTTAGCTGCTTCTAACCATAAACGTTCATGCGGTGGATCTGCTGCCAACACAATGATTGCCATTTCTCAATTCGGTGGAAAAAGTTTTTACTCATGTAAAGTAGCTAGTGATGAAACTGGAGACTTTTACTTTAAAGATTTAATGGATAACGGAGTTGAAACAAACCTTTCAACAAGTTCTCTTGAATCAGGTATTACTGGAAAATGTATCGTTCTTGTCACTCCGGATGCTGACAGAACAATGAATACTTTTCTAGGTATCACTCAGAATTTCTCAACAAAAGAATTAATCGAAGAGCATATCAAGAATTCAAATTACCTTTATATCGAAGGCTACCTTGTTCCTAGTCCATCTGGAAAAGAAGCATGTTTAAAAGCTAAGAAATTGGCCGAAACACATGGTGTAAAGACGGCACTGACTTTCTCAGACGTAAACATGATCACTTACTTTGAAGATGGAATGAAAGAGATCGTAGGAAATGGAGTTGATCTTCTTTTCTGTAACGAAGCAGAAGCTCACGCTTACACTAAATCAAATGATTTAAATGAAGCTGTAGTAGCTCTTAAAAAAATTGCAAAAACTTTCGCTATTACACTTGGACCAAAAGGTGCACTTGTATTTGATGGACAAGAGTTAATCCAAATTGAAACAAAAACTGTGAAACCAGTTGATACAAACGGAGCTGGAGATTTATTCGCCGGAGCAATGCTTTTTGGAATCAACAATGGAATGAGTTTCAAAGAGGCTGCAAAGCTTGGATGTTACGCCTCTTCAACTCTAGTGACTCAATTTGGGCCAAGACTTAGAAAAGAACAAATCGCACAAGTTAAAGCTGAACTAGCTTAATTTATATAAGGATGAATATGACTCGCTTAAGTATTAAGAAAATTATTGCTGAAGACATTATTGATACAGATGCAACCGTTAAGGGATGGATCAGATCAGTACGTAACTCTAAAAAGTTCTCATTTATCGTTTTAAATGATGGTTCATCTCAAAATAATCTTCAAATTATTGTGGATGAAGTTCTTCCAAACTATGCTGAAGTCGCAGCTCTATTATCAGGATCAGCAGTTTCAATCACAGGTCGTCTTGTAAAAGGTGGCGGAAAAATTCCTCAAATTGAAATGCAAGGTAAAGTGGTAGAGATTATTGGTAAAACTGATGAATCATACCCACTACAAAAGAAAGCAACGTCACTTGAATTTCTAAGAGAGCAAGCTCATCTTCGAATCAGAACAAATACTTTTGGAGCTATTATGCGTGTTCGTCACCATATGGCGATGGCGACTCATAAGTTCTTCTCTGATAAAGGATTTTTCTACCTAAACTCACCAATCATTTCTGGTGTAGATGCTGAAGGTGCTGGAGAAATGTTTACCATTTCAACACTTTCTTCAGACATTACAAAAGCTCCAAAAACAAAAGACGGAAAACTTGATTTTTCTCGCGACTACTTTGGAAAGGAAACTTTCCTGGCAGTAACTGGTCAGCTTGAAGGTGAGTGTTACGCCATGGGATTGGGATCAATCTATACATTTGGCCCAACATTCAGATCAGAAAACTCAAACACAACTCGCCACCTTTCAGAATTCTGGATGATCGAGCCGGAAGTTGCTTTTGCTGATTTAGATGAAATCGCAGAACTAGCGACAGACTATATTAAATACCTTATCTCGTACGCATTAGAGCACGCATCAAACGAGCTTGAATTCCTATACAACAGAGAAGATGCAACGGTTGATAAAAACCACATGGAAACATTGAAGCACGTTCGTGATTCAAAATTCATCCGCGTGACTTATACTGAAGCACTAGAAATTTTAGCGAAGGTTGATCCTGCTGTTAAAAAATTCGAGTACCCGACAACATGGGGATCAGAGCTTCAAACAGAGCACGAAAGATACCTGGCAGAAGTTCACTTCAAAATGCCGGTTATCGTAACTGATTACCCGAAAGAGTTTAAAGCTTTCTACATGAAGCTTAACCCAGATGGAAAAACAGTTCGTGCAATGGATATCTTAGTTCCAGGAATCGGGGAGATCATTGGTGGATCTCAACGTGAAGACTCTCTTGAAAAATTAGAAAAGAGAATGGATGAGATGGGGATGGATAAGGAGCCTTTATGGTGGTACCTGGATCTTCGTCGTTACGGATCAGTTCCACATGCTGGATTTGGATTAGGGTTTGAAAGAGCGCTAATGTATGTGACTGGGATGGGGAACATTAGAGATGTGATTCCGTTTCCACGTACGCCGAAGAATTGTGACTTCTAAAATAAAATCAGAAAAAAAAAAGGCCTTCATTTTATGAAGGCCTTTTTTTTTATCTAAAATTTCTTTTTCAAATTATCTACGTAGAGCGTTTCCACTTACGTAAACTCTAACTCCGTAACCTTGATCAAATTGCATCTCAAACAACCCATTGCTGTAGCCTTGGAAGTATGGAGCGTATTCAATCGTGAACGAACATCTTTGTCCTGGGTATAGAGTTCCAAAACAGTTTGTCGTCGCTCTAAAAGAAGGGTCCCCTTGCATTCTTCCCCATTGGTAAGTTAATGGAGTTGAACCAGTATTTGTAATACGGTAGTTAACGAAACTTCTTTGATTAACTCTTACAGTTCCAAAGTAGTAAGAAAATGTATCAGTCGCTTTTTCTTCGCTGATTTCAATTTCTTTCGTTTTAACAGTTTCAGTAGAAAAAGCATGAGCAGAAAAAAGCAGTGAACTTAAAAGAATCAATGTTTTCATAAAGGTCTCCCTAATTAAATTCTATGGCTTCTCACCATTGTTATTATTATTAGATCCAGCTACTGGTGTAGTAGTGTTCTGAGGGCCACCTTCGCGGTTTCTATTACGATTTCTATTTCTGTTACGGTTTCTATTTTTTCCTGTTCCTGGTGCACCCGGAGTTCCCGGTACACGTGGTTCAACACCTTCAGCTCCTTCTGGGCGAGGCCCTTGAGCTTGTTGTTGATTTGGATTTGGTGGACGAGGAGCTCTTGGTTGCTGAGGCCCTTGTTGTCCTTGTGGTCTCGGCTGTTGCGGCTGACGAGGCTGATTGTTTTGTGGTCTGTTGTTATTATTGTGTTGAGGTCTTGGCGCTTGCCCTTCTAATTTCGGAGCAACAATATTTTCCCCAGACGTATCATCAACGAACTCTTCAAATTCAGCATTATTTTGAGCAGCATTCATTTCACTTCCATCAAGATTTTTTTCAATCGTCTTGAAGATGTTACTTTCCATGAAGCTGTCAGCTTTATCTTTTTCTACTTTTGTTAATCCGATAACAGTCGAAGTTTCATTTGTGATGTGTTCGAACGTTTCAGGGAAACGGTATTCAGCACCTAAGTCAGACTCTTTTCCGTTGTACTGATTAACCGCGTACGTTCTCTTGATTCCCGTATCAGTTAACATTTCAAACTGCTCAATCAGGATGTGAAGTTTTAACACTTTTCCAGAGTCGCCGTTTTTAGCTTTAACAAAAGTTCCTTCTCTAGGAAGATTTTTTCTCTTATCTGTGTAAACATCGTCTTCGTATTTGATACAGCATTTAATCTGTCCACATACACCGTTTAGTTTACTTGGGATCAATGCAAGATTTTGGTTTTTTGCCATCTTGATTGAAACGTTTCCGTAATTTTTTAAGAATGATGAACAACATGTTTGAAGTCCACAAGCACCGATGGCCCCAATGGCAGCAGCACGGTCGCGAACAGAAATTTGTCTAAGCTCGATTCTCATTTTCAAATCGTAGACAAGTTCTTTTACCAGGTCTCTGAAGTCAACGCGAGCTGGAGCGTTGAAGTAGAATACGGCCTTCTTTCCAAATTGAGTGAACTCAACGTGAGTAAGAATCATATCTAGTTTGTATTTCTCAATTAAGTGAATACAAATAACTTCCGCTTTCTTTTCAGAGTCACGGAATTCAACTTGAGCTTGAATATCTTCAGCGCTTGCTACTTTCGCGATTGAGCGAATTGGTAACATTGCCTTATTAAAAACGACGTCATAAGGAAAAGAGTTGATATAACCAACACTCATTCCTCTATCACTCATCGCCACAACTTTTTGTCCGTAAGCAAAGCGGCGCTTGCCAACTAAGAAAGGAAAAGAGCGGGCGTTGCCGGGAAAACGCACGCGAATCATAGTGATCATCTCACCATCTTTAAAGCGCGAATTTTCTTTTTCGTTTTGTTCATTATCAAAGTTCTGCTGAGTTTCTTCATCAGATGTTTCTTCAATAATGATATCTAGCGAATCATCGTTTGGTATTTCTTCGATCAGGGTGTCAGCGTCCTCAATTGTGGGACCAGACGTATTTAAATTGGGTTGCATTAAAATATTTCCGTAAAAGGTATCTCAACCTAATATTCTAAGGCATTAGACATGTATGTCACTGCTCATAGCAGTAAGTCATTTCAATTTTTTTATTTAAAAAGAAGACTAAGGCGAGCGAGTTTTGAATTGTTGAAAGCGTCGCTGACTTGATAGTGCTTGAGACTTTCAAGTGTGTCGGAACATTCTTTGAAATTGCCACTTTTAAGGGTCTTAATCAGGGCTTCTTCAATAAACTTCTTTTCTTCCAGGTAATCGTCTTCTGATTTTTTAAGACTTGCGACAAGTTCCTGTGCAGAAGCGTAGGTTGGAAGTGGAGCATCATAATCCACACCAGATAAGTCTTGTGGCAATAAAACCTTAATCGCACGGCTTTCTACCGTCGGCAGAAGGTTTTGGTCCTGTGGAGCAAAGAGGAATAAACAAAAGTTCTCTGGAAGCTCTTCAAAAACTTTTAGCAGCTTATTGGAAACGATAGTCGATAAAAGGTGAGCATCGTTAATGAAAATGAATTTCTTTTTTAATTCAAACGCGCGGTAGTTTAAAAATTTAAAGACAGCGAGAATCCCGGGAGACTCAACTTTGTATTCGTTTTCTTCCGTGCGCTCTACCCATAAAACATCGGGGTGATCTTTTAATTTTGTGATTGAAGATAAAAAATCCTGGGCCCACGCAACTGCGTTGGTGTGTTCAGGGTATTTTGCAAGATAAACTGAGGCCAGGTTACCTTGCGCATATTTTTTAAGTAAATTGTCTTTTAAGTCATCCATCACTACATTTCGTCATTAGTCGTATCATCTGAGCGAGAGTGACTAATAAGATTGTCGACCACTTCAGTAATTCTCATCGTCATCTCATCAAGATTCACTTCAGCGTCTAGTTTTAGAATTCTATTGGGGAATAACTCCGCAACCAGGTCGTAACCTACAACTAATTTTTTGTAGAACTCAACACCCTTAGCTTCGAAATAATCTTTTGGAGCATTTCTCATCTTCTGACGTTTCTCAGAAGTCTCTACACCAATTCTTAAATAGAAAGTCAGGTGTGGAACAAGGTTAAGTGGGAAAGCGTTGTGGATGTTTAAAACTTCCGCAACTCCTAATCCACGAGAGTGGCCTTGATACACAAGTGAGCTGTCGATATAGCGGTCACAGATAATAACAGTGTTGGGAACAGCAAGCTCCTTTAAAACAACTTCAGAAAGAAGCTGAGCACGCGACGCTGCAAACAAGTGAGCTTCAGCAAGAGGAGTGATTTCTGTTTTGGTTTCCAGGATTGCCTGGCGCATTTTTTCACCAAATGGAGTTCCACCTGGTTCTCTTAAAACTAAAACTCGGAAGTTTTTATTTTCTAAATGAGTTTTAAGTCTGATGATTTGAGTCGATTTTCCAGCGCCTTCGATTCCTTCAAAACTTAAAAAGAATGAGCCCGGGAATGCCGGTGATCTAAAAGAGTTAAGTAGGTCTTGGGTGATTTCTTTCATTGTTTGTCCCTTAAAAAAAGTTCAATGAAAGGGTATCAACTTCAAGGCCTTTAGACAATAAACAATGGTGTTTGAGGGGAGTTTCCTAGTTAGAAACTTCTCCCTCGAATAGATTATCATTAGAAGGAATCGGACCTTCACCTTCTGCTGCACTGTTGTCGTAGTTTTCTTTTGAAACCTGCGCTCTAACCGGGTCTAGTTCCATGGCACTTGTATTGTCATAAAAGTAGTTAGGATCTTCCGCTGGTGGAGCGTCATTTCTTGTATTCTGGTATTTGCTGGTGTCCATAAAAGATTTTCTTGCCACCGGCTTAATCGGTTGGAGAACTCGTTGCTCAAATTTCCCTGATCTGGCCGTGTCGTTAACCTGATTAAAATTTCTTTTTTCACCCAATTGTCTGGTTGCACTTGGATTTGTTTGTGGTGGAGTTCTTCCTGAAATTTCTACAGGATTTAACATCTCGGCCTGTTCACCAATCACCGGAGCTTCAGATTTAAAAGGTGAGTTCAACTGGTTTTTAATATGAAAACCAAAATACCCGATCCCTAAAATTGATCCGACTAATAGCCATTTATAAAGTGAACTTGAACTATTTTGTACTGTTGTATCTGCACGATAAGTTTCTACTTTATCTCTCTCAACAGACTTCCCACGTTTTACATTGCTCAAATAAGCAAGGCTTGAAATCGCTTCAGTTTCAGGATTGTTAATATTCACTGAATCATTCGTATTCATCACGGCCTGAGCTGGAACTCCAGGAAGTTGATCTGATTCTTTCAAAACTCTGCGGTCAAAATTTTCAACCTGGAATAATTTCATCCATGTGTGACCTGCATTGGTTGTCACCATATCTGTCAGAAGAATTTCTTTTTCTTCCAGCATCGAGAGAAGTTCGAACTTCTCAAATGGTCCGGTTTTTTGTCCATTTTTTAAAATGAAATACTGTTGATCATTATCCTGAGCAAGGCCTGATAGAGGCACTAGTTGTGGTTTTCTTCTTTGGAAAAAGGGGTGAGAGAACACGGGCGCCCAATCAGTTGAATCAATATTTCTCACTGAGTATTCGCCAGCTTCATCTTCGTTTTCAAAAACGTAAGCTTTTAAATCATAGACAGCAATGAATCCTAAAGATGTGTCTTCTTTATCTTTCATTTCAAAAATATGTTCGCGCTCAACACTTTTAACAATTTCTTCTTCGCTAAAAAGAATGTCTTTTAAGTATGTAACAAGAACAGCTTGATTGTTGGCCATGAATAAGTCCGGTTTATACGCATAGATAAAAATGCGTAGTTAATCTCATTAGATCTATCGGATAAATGGCAGGATTATTTAGAGGGCAAAAAGTGCCAGAAAAGAAAAGAGGTCGGGGTTAACCGACCTCTTTCGTATGATAAGATCTTATAGAGCGTAATCAAAGTAAATAGCGAATTCTGGGTATTTAACTTCGTTTGCAAAGAAGTCCTTCCCATCATGAGCACCAAAAATCTTTGACCCAACTTCGCCCGTAAGGCTTAATTTCGGAGTAAAAGAGTATGTGTGACCAATGTAGTATTCAAACCAATCGTCAACTTTAGTTGCTTCCTGGAAAGCAGCTCCTGAAACATGAAGGTACTTGAATTGGAAGTACGAAGAGTTTTTATCATTATACTGGTACGACACGTAACCAATGTTCATCTCGTGAGAGATATCAAAGTCTTTTGCCGTATCATTCTGCCAAGCAGAGTTCAGGATAAAGTCATCATTGAAGAAGTAAGTAATTTTATCAGTGATTTGGTAAGTGAATGATGGAATTAACTCTAAAGAGTGTTTCCAAGTTTTGTTTGTAATTTTTCCTTTAGCTGGATCGTTAGCTAGGTACTGAGCAAGTAAAGATGTTGAAAGTTTTTCACCAAATTTTTTGCTTAAGCTCGTGTTGATACGATTGTTACCGTAAGAAGTTTGAGCACCATGGTTACGGTCGAAAATACGACGACCAACACCAATATCCATCTTAATGCCATTTTCTTTTTCTGTTAAAACGTTTTCACGAGTTAATAATACTAAAGATCTATAGTGACGGTTGATGAATGATCCTTGTGCTTCAGCATCTGTATATTTAAATTCAGAAGTCGCTAGAAGTTTCCAGTTTGTGAATGGACGATATGTGATCGTTGGATTATGCATGATCTTCAAATCTTGAATATCATGGTCATCTGAGTTTGCACTCGAAACATCTTTTCTCGTGAAGTAATATTCACCGTGGTACGAAGCAGAAAAGTGAGACTTGATGTAACCATAGACACCAGCTTGATCTTCAAGCTTTGCTTTTTCAGCAGCAGCTTTAGCTTCTTCAGCTCTTTTTGCTTCTAGTGCTTTTTCTTCAGCAGCTTTTTTGGCAGCAGCGTCAGCAGCTTTAGCTTCTTCAGCTTTTGGATCCGTTTTAGCTTGTGCTGTTGCGTTAGCTTTTTTCGAATTCACTTTTTTTGTTTGCGCTTGTGCGCTGTGTGCAAGCAATAAACTCATAGTCACTGCTAAACTTAACGTTAGTTTAGAAAACATCACTTCAACTCCTCATTAGATAGTTACTTTCTCGTACCGTTGCGATCGGATTTAATATTCTTTATTATTTCGCTCAAGATTACAATGTTCTTTTAATGAGTTGTCTTAAAAAGTAAGTATGGTAAGAAAAAGTAAGAAATGATTGAGCGATTTAGTCGTACCCGTAAACCATCAACAATATTAAGTGACAAGCTGGCACTGGTTTGAGATTCTGACTGTCAATGTCACGATTATTGTTTGCATCCTTACTAATATTGCTATCAATCATTAGACCTTTCATCTCTATTTTATTAGTGGTGATCAGGCCTCTGGTTCCTTTTATTCAAAAAAGGTTGAACTTCGAACGTAAAAATTTTACGGAAGAGTCCTCTCGACGCCACACATCTTCAGATTATTGTTTTGAGATTTCATCAGAGGGTGAACTTGAACAGGTGAGACCATTACTTCAGGCCGTTTTATCTGCCGGTAAAAAAATTGAAATCCTTTATTCATCTCCTTCTGTCGAAACAAAATGCCAGAAAATTTTTGCGGATTATCCTGAGCTTGTCAGAACATTAAGAATGCCATTGATGTCGAGTTTCTCTGTAGATTTTCTCTACTTCAGAAGCATCTGGTTCTGGGTAAAGTCCCCTGTGGTGGTTTTTTGTCGTTATGATTTTTTCCCTGAACTATTAATGCTAAAATTCTTTGGAAAAAAATTTATTCTTATCTCAGGCGCTTTCAAAAAAATGTCCTGGTATAAAACAGAAAGCTTTAAACTCTTTGATGTCGTGGTTGCAGCGACAGAGCTTGAAAAAGATAAGTTTGTGGAGTTGTTAGGGGATAAAGCGCGAGTTTATAACTGTGACTTCCGCGTTCCAAGGATTACTGAGCGCTACACTCACGCCGAAGAAGTCATTGCTAGAAAGGTCAGTATCACTCCTTATATAGAAAAATTAAAATCTCTTAAACCGGAAGAAAAAATCATCCTGGGAAGTGCCTGGGCCTCTGATTTAGATATTTTAAAAAACGATCAACTGATCCAAAAAGTAAAAAAAGGAGAGTTGCATCTTCTTTTGGCCCCTCATAAACTCGACGACGAGTTTTCATTAACTCTTAAAACGATCTGCAGTGAAATCTTCGGTAATGATCAAGTAGAAGTCGTTAATGATAAAAACCCTTATAAAGGAAGCCCCGTTGTTATTTTACAAATGGGCGGAATCCTCTGCGAGTTATACTCACTCTTTAAAGTGGCCTACGTGGGTGGCGGCTATGAGCGATCTATTCACTCGGTCTTGGAGCCTTATTTCTCCAACAATATCGTAGTGACAGGGCCTACCATTCACCGTTCAACTGAATTCGATTTGGCCTTTGAGATCACTCCTCACGAAATACATGTACTAAAAAGTCCTGAATCCTTTTATACTATTATTGAATCATTAGACTTAACTGCCTTGGATGTGCCTGCCCGCGATCAGTTCAAAAAGCACACGGAAAAGGAGATGAAACTCATCATCAAAGACATCCTGGGATGATGACAAAGGATTTGAATGCAGAATAGGAATTTAGATTTCGCTTTAGTAGGACACAATTTTTTTGCATTCTTGCTTTCAATTGGTCTGTTAAACCGCGGAAAAAAAGTTTTAGTTTTAGATGATAACCGTTTTAACTACGGTGACTTTTTTACCAATTCACTGACGAGTCTCGATGTTGAATTTTTAAAAGCATGGGGAGCTGAAAGCAACCTTGCTCCTTTAGTTAACATCGAAAAATACCTTTCACCTTCGACTGTTTATTTCTTCGTTGGTAAAAAACAAATCGTCTTAGGAGATCTTCCTCACAGAAACTTCCGTGAGCTTTGCCGTAAATTTCCAGGGCTTTTCTTAGAAGGTAACACCAGTAAGGCCGCTTTAACTCACGAAAATGAAATTGTTAATTTCGATAACATCTATAATGATTTCTGCCAGAAGATCAGTGCTCTGCTTTTTAATGAAAAGCGCGCTTCAAAACTCTCAATGCTTTTTGAAAGCTCACTTCCTGAATCATTAAAATCAAACTTTACTCACTTCTTTTCTCACTTTGGTGAAAAAGATAAAATGCGCGAAGAAGATGTCTACGACTTCAATGCCTTGATGTTCATGACCAGAGGCTTTTTCCAGAACCGCTTAAGCATCACCGGAAGTAAGTCAGAGATCATGCACTTATTTTTCTCGCTTATCTCCCCTTACTATAAGCTCGATCACGACAGGCTGATTGCCGACCTTTTGCACGAACACCTGGAGAAAGGCGGAGAGTTCAAAAAGCTCAATCTATCTGACTTAAAATTCCAAAGTGGGCTAGTTAAGTCCTTTGAATTAGAGAGTTTCGATGGTCTTATTAGACCCAATAAGATGGCCTTTATTGGGGGTTATCCCGTAGGTCTTCCCATTAAATTAGGTAAAACCAGTTCTGCTTCTTATAACTGCTTAAACGTGGAATTCACCTTCAAAGAAGGGGTTCCTAAGCTCTTAGATGGTAAAAAATGTGTCTTCACTTCACCGATTAAAATCGGTACTGACCGCCCTTTTTGGGAAGTCTATTTTATTGGTAATAAGGCGGTCTTCAATGTCATTATGGCCAAAAAAGAAGGGACAAAAATTGACTTCATTTATGAGCGTGTAAAGACCATTCTCATTGGGGATTTGAGCTATTTATTCCCTGAATATCAGTTTGAATCACTAGACTGTAAAATGAAATTTACCTTGGATGTTTTCATCGAAGATAAAGACTTCAATGCCCATAAAAGACTAGAAGCTGGACTCAAAAAAAGACTGGTTGATGTACTGGAAGATAGTGCACCTCTCTTAATGTCACGCCTTAAGAACGTTTTATACTTTGGCCCTTATAATGAGGATTCTTTAGGGACTTTCTCATCATTAGTAGAGATCAAAAGATGGCGGGAATCGCTTTGAAGGGGTCTTTTTCAGGCGTTAAAAACAAGAAAGGGCAGACTGCCATTGAGTATGTTTTACTACTTTTAGTGATGGTTTCCATCATTTCATCGCTTTTAGTTTATGTCCGAAACAAGTATTTAGGTGACCCGGAGAAGTGTAACCTAGCTCAAAACCGCAATACAATCCTTTGTAAAATCAATAGTTACGTCAAGCCAACGGGTGGTAACAAGCCCTTCCAATACTTTCCGTTTAAAAAGTAAACACCTCTAAGTAAAAATTTCATGCCGCGCACAATTATAATGTGAATAATTCTCAGTCTGATAATCTCACGTTGATAACAGATTAAGCCATATTAATGATTAAAGGCCACCTCCCCAGGTAACAGGTCTTTCATATTAGGAGAAGTTATGAAATTAAGAGCAGACAACAAAAGATTAACGTTCATGAGTCTATTTCTAGCTACAGCACTAGTTGCTATGTCAGCTCATTCAACTCCGGTTCGTGCACAAGATGACGTTCTTGATGATGCAGAAGACGCTTTAGCAAACTCTGATACTTTAGATATGGATCAAATCGATATCGAAGGAAGACTTTCACCTTCTGAACTAATGAAGAGAAGAAGAGAGAAGTTAGAAGAAAGAAACAAAGTCATGGTTGAAAAGAAAATTGAAGATATTCGTGTAAAACAAGAAATTGCATTAACGAACAAACTTCAAGGTGCTTTTAACAATAGCTTAAATAACCTTAACGAAGATAAAGTTCAAACGGTTCAAGCTGCTCCAGCTCCAGTTGCTCCGGCACCAGTGGCACCAGCTCCAATCATTGAAACAAGAATCGTTGAAGTTCCAGCTGAACCAGTTAAAGTTGAAAAGAACTCAAAAATCATTCCTCAATTAGGAGTGAGTTCAGTAAAAGGTGACAGACTAGACCTTGAAACAGATTTAACAATCGGTCTTCAAGCTGAAACAATGATCACTCCACAAGTTTCAGTGGGGATGGGAATTGGTTACTCGACAATGAAGATGACAGACGTAGCTAACGCTTACTCTGCAAATAACGGTGGATACTATGGTAACCAGTCTCAGTACAACAACATCTATGGTGCTGGTGGTAGAGAGATGTCACTTAAGAAGTTTACAATCGAAGGGAACGCGAAGTATTTCTTCACTGAAGACTCGATGATTAAACCATACATTGGTGGTGGAATTGCTTTCAACCGTTCAACACTAAAGTATGAAAATCAACAAACTTATAACTACGGAAGTTATAACTTTGGTAACGAAGACTACGGTTCTTCATCTGTAGGTGGATCATTGAAGCTTGGTGCTGAAGTAGCTTTCAACGACACTGTTGGTGCAAACATTGAATTCGCGGCAAGTAAAAACATTAGTTCAGGGATTTCAAAATCATCAGAACTAAATACAACTTACAACCCAGACCAAGGGCGTCTAGAAAACGTATCTAAGGAAATTGAAGATGCAACATCAACTTCAATCCAAGCAGGTCTTGTGATTAAGTTCTAATCTCTGAAAGTCACAAAAAAATAACTCATAGCGGGCTTCCTTCTGGAAGCCCGTTTTTTTTACTCCGGTATTAAAATCCCTTATACAATCCTTTCAATAATCATCTTTCAGCTATAGAATTTGACTATATTATTCTTAAAAAATAAGCACGCAAATTTAGGGAGATTTTATGTCAATGAGAGATGTGTATATTGTCGATGGTAAGAGAACACCACAAGCTAAATCAGGATTAGATTTAAAAGATGTACAAGCACCATACCTTGGAGCTTATCTTGTAAAACATTTAATCGACAACACAGACATTCCAACTGATGCAGTTGATGAAGTTATTTTTGGAAACACAGGAACTCCTGCAAAGTATCCAAACGTTGGTCGAGTGATCGCGCTTGAAGCTGGCCTTGATAAAAAAACTTCTGGTTACTCTGTTCACAGAAACTGTGCTTCAGGAATGGAAGCTGTCTCTCAAGCTTATTTAAAAATCGCCTCTGGCCGCTGTGACGTCATTGTTGCTGGTGGTGTTGAATCAATGTCACAAATGCCATTGATCTATAACAAAGAAATGACAGAACTCTTTGCAAAACTTATGAAAGCAAAATCGGTTGGTGAGAAATTATCAGCGATGTCTTCTTTCCGTCCGCACTACTTAACTCCAATCGTTGCTATCGAGCAAGGTCTGACAGATCCTTTCTGTGGATTGAACATGGGACAAACGGCAGAACTTTTAGCTCGTGAATTAAAAATCACAAGACAAATGCAAGATGAGTACGCCAACAACTCTCACGCAAAAGCAGTAGCAGCAACCAAAGAAGGAAGATTCAAAGACGAAATCCTGCCAATCACAATTGGTGGCTCTTTAAATAAACTTTTAACTGATGACGTTGGTCCTCGTGCGAACTCAACTGTTGAAGGTCTTGGTAAGATGAAGCCTTACTTCGATAAAAAATCGGGAACTGTTACAGTTGGTAACAGCTGTCCGATCACTGATGGTGGATCTGCACTATTATTTGTTTCTGAAGAAGCAGTAAAAAAATATAACTTAAAACCAATTGCAAAACTGACTGATTACCACTTCCACGGTTTAGAGCCTGAGAGAATGGGAATGGGACCGTTACTTGCTATGGACGGAGTTATGAAGAGAACAAACATGAAACTTTCAGACTTCGATCTATTTGAATTGAATGAAGCTTTCGCAGCTCAAATTCTAGCTGTTGGTATTGGTCTAAAAGATAAAGAAGTGGCAGCACGTTTTGGTCTTGATCATGCTTGGGGAGAGTTAGACTGGTCTAAGGTAAATGTTAACGGTGGTGGTATCGCTCTTGGACACCCGGTTGGATCAACTGGATCACGTCTGGTTGTGACACTTATTCATGAACTGAGAAGAAGAAAAGGTAAGTTCGGATTAGCATCGCTTTGTATCGGTGGTGGTCAAGGTGGAGCAGTCATTGTTGAGAACCTGGTTCGTTAATTATTTTTTTTACAAGAGAGATATCCGATGGCAAATAATAAGATCAGTTTAGAATATAAAAATGAAATCGCTTACATCGGCTTTGGGTATAACAGCACAAAGTCGATGACGGCACTTGATTTAGAAACAATGCTGGAGCTTCAGGAAATCGTTGAAGAGCTTCACACAAAACAAAGTGGATTAAAGGGAGCGATCTTTTTTACTCACAAAGAAAATTGTTTTCTAGCAGGAGCTGATATCAGCTTAATCGCTTCGATGAAATCAGAATCAGAAGCTGCTGATGGATCTGAGCGCGGGCAAACGATGTTTAACCGCATTGAAGACTTAACCATCCCGACGATTGCATGTGTGGACGGTGTTTGTCTTGGTGGTGGGCTTGAACTTTCACTTTCTTGTAAAGTGATCCTTGCTTCAAATTCTCCAAAGACATCTCTTGGTTTACCGGAAGTAAAACTGGGAATCATTCCAGGTTTCGGTGGAACTTACAGACTTCCAAAAAAGATTGGTCTTCCAAACGCACTTGATATGATTTTAACTGGAAAAACTCTTCGCGCTGATAAAGCAAAAAGAATTGGCCTGGTTGAAGAAGTTTACCCTCGCGAAAACTTAATCGCGATGGCGCCAAATTTCTTTAACAGAAGACCGAAATCAAAATCAATACAAGAATCGATGAAAGAGCTGGCAACAGAAAACTTCGTGACAAGAAAAATTATTTTTCAAAAAGTACGTGAGAGCGTTCTTAAGAAGACAAATGGTTTCTACCAGGCACCTCTGAAAATTCTTGATGTCATGGATTCAGGAATGATGAAGGGGAGAACTTCATACCTAGCATCTGAAGCGCAAGCTTTCGGTGAACTAGCTATCAGTGAACAAAGTAAAAACCTTCAGCATATTTATTTCATGTCGGAAGCGGTGAAAAAATACACTGGCCCTAAATCGACTAAGCCTCTTCCGGTTTTAGCTCGTGGTGCTGCTCTTGGAGCAGGAACAATGGGTGGTGGTATCGCTTGGCTTATGGCCGACGCTGGAATGCAACCGATCATGAAAGACTTAACGACAGAAGCACTAAACTTAGGTTTAAAGCAGTCTTCGGCAAACTTTCAGGGTGCACTTAAGAGAAAGAAAATCACGCCTGATGAGTTCGAAAGAAAACAAAGATCAATCACTGCTCAGTTAGACTACAGCGGTTTCAAAAAAATCGACTTAGTTATTGAAGCGGTTGTTGAAAACATGAAAGTTAAAAAATCAGTTTTCGCTGAAACTGAAAAATATGTTCACCGTGATACATTACTAACAAGTAACACATCATCATTATCAGTTCAGGAAATGTCGGAAGCACTTGAGTTCCCGGATCGTTTCGCTGGTCTACACTTTTTTAACCCGGTTCACTTAATGCCACTGGTAGAAATTATCGTTCACGATAAAATCGCACCGGAAACAATTGAAGCACTTCATAAGTGGGTTCTAAGAGTTAAGAAAACTCCGGTTATCGTTAAAGATGGCCCGGGATTTTTAGTTAACAGAATCCTTATGCCTTATTTAAATGAAGCAGGATTCCTGCTTGAAGAAGGTGTGTCGCTTAAAGATCTTGATCAGGCAGCACTGGACTTCGGAATGCCTATGGGCCCTGGACGCCTTCTGGATGAAGTTGGAATTGATGTAGGTCTTAAAGTTGCAAAAATCCTTCATGAAGGATTAGGCGAGCGTGCCGCTTCTTCAAAACTATCTGCTCAAATGGTAGAGAAAGGTTTATTTGGGAAAAAGACTTCTAAAGGTTTTTACCTTTACGATGAAAAAGGTAAGCCAACTGGAGCTAACCCTGAAGTCGAAGAGCTTCTACCAAAAGAAAAAAAGAAAATGAGCGAGTCAGAACTTCAAATGAGAATGTTCTTACCGATGATCAACGAAGCAGCGGCGATTCTTCAAGATGGAATCGTACAAACTGCAGGTGACGTTGACCTGGGTCTTATCTTCGGAATTGGTTTCCCTCCATTTAGAGGTGGATTGCTAAGATACGCGGATAGTGAAGGCCTGGATAAAATCCACAATGCACTTAAAAACTTCGCTGAGTCAGTCAATAAAGACCGTTACACTCCAAGCTCATACTTAAGTGAGCTTGTAGAAACGAAGACAACTTTTTACGAAAAAACAACAAAGTAGTAGATAGTGTTTTTAACTTACCTAAAGTATTTTTTCTTTTACATCATAAAAGCTAAAAACCGCCAACGCCTGCTGATCCTGGCAGTCGTTGGTTTGTTTTTATCTTCATTCGCCTTAATCGTTCTTCAAAGCACGATGGGTGGATTGCAAAATAAATTGATGGAGAGATCGAAGGCCATTTTGGGAAAGGCCGTTCTTTATTACAAAGAAGAGCCGACAGAAGACAATTACAAAAAACTTTTTAAAATCCTCGATGATAAAAAGGTCAAATACTCAAAAGAGTACGAGATCGAACTTTTACTCAGGTTCCAGACTTTCATTACACCGGTGATTGTTCATGGGATTGATCAAACGGGATTTGTTCCCAATTTACTCCGAAATGATTTGCAAACGAATTCCAATGGAAAAAAAGTGGATGCCATCATGCCACTGGAGCTTGCTTATAAATTAGGTGTAGCACCTCCTGAGACTCTGCAAATTATTTCTCCGGCCCATGTTGATGACCTATTAGGTGAAGTGCCTAGAAGCCAGTCGATCAAAATTGAAAGAACGATTTCCAGTGATGTTCCGGAAATCGATCTCTACCATTTGTGGGTAAGACTTCCGCTTATTCAAAATCTGATTCAGTCTCATTTAATCAATCGCGTGAGAATTTATAGCGATATGGATTTTTCTGAATTAAAAAAAATCATTCCTCCTGAAATCCAGCTTAAAACCTGGGAAGATGAAAACGCGACACTAGTGTGGGCCTTAAAGCTTGAAAGCTCTGTCATGATTTTCTTATTTGCAGCGATGAGCTTACTCGTGTCTCTATGTATTTCTTCAGGCCTTTTGATCTTTTTTAATAAGATTAAATCAGACCTGGCGAGCTTCTGGATTTTGGGTGCATCGTTTTCTAGAATCGATCGCGCGACAAAATACTTTCTGCATTTGATGAGCTTTTTATCAATTGGTGGGGGAGTTCTTTTTGGATTGGGCTTCTTATGGCTTTTTGATCACTACGCACCGGAAATTATGCCGGATGTTTTTGTCGATAGAAAAATCCCTATTTTGATTACTGCAAAAGGTCTCTTTATTTCTTTTATTGTGCCTTATGTGATCTCTTCGGTCTTTGTCACGTTTGCTCTGGCGCAGTTTAAACGCGAACATGACCTGTTAGATCATGTCCGCTCTGTCTCTTAATTATCTATCTCTATTAATGACTAAAATTGGATTAGCGACTTCAGGATGTCTTACATTATCGATCCCTGTGATAAGTAAATCATCATAAGTAATTTTCATATTGATCTGTCCTTTAGTGTATTGAGAAGAAGCTGTTCCAAATTTTGAAGCTGTTCTGTTTACTTTGATGGGTGCTTTATCAGCAATAAACCCCAGTGTCTTTGACATTTGAGGATTCAGCACTTCTAGAGGTGAAAGCAATGTATTGTAACCACCAGAACTCCAATTTTTTAACTTAGTAAACTTCTCACTGTCATTGTATGAGAAGTATCCATCAAAATTACAGATCTGTGTGCTGACCTGATAATCGACTCTTTTATTTTTCTCGAAACCTTTTTCAGTTAAGTTTTTTAGTTGAATTAGTTCAAGGCTGATTCTGTAAGCATATTTATCTAAAGTAATTGTTCTCACTTCAGCATCACAGCTCTTGCAAGCTTCAACTTCAATGTATCTTGCTACGTCTGCCTTTAATTCAGCGTATTTCTTCATACCATCATCTGCAAGCACCTGAACATCATACTCATTCCAGCCTTCAACTGCTGAATCATTTTGTTTCTTTAAAGTAGCTGAACAGTCTGCAAGAGATTTTAGTAGTTTTGGATTTTTTGAATCAGATGTTTTTACTCTCAATTCCAGATCGGTAAGTTCAACTTGGGCCTGATCAATAAGAGATTTATTTCCAGCTGCCAGAGTTTGAACTGCTTTAGCAAGGTTTAGACCTTGTTCTAATTTTCCTTCTACAGAAAAGCCTGCAAGTGCTGTTGTTGTAGAGAGAATGGCCATGCAAGTAATGATATTTTTCATTGTTGACTCCAGTTTAAATAGTGAATTTAACCTGGATCTTAGCATTTCCTGGAAATAATAGAGGGCGATAATAAATTTTACATAGTCTTTATAAGGGTGGGAGAGACATTAAAAAAGGCCCGCTTTGAAGCGGGCCTATCGTTCTATTCGGTAGTTATATCGTTAGCTTCGAGATCAGCTTAATTAGGGGCAAAATATGTTTTAGTAGGGCCGTTTATACATCTTCAAAACGTGGATCATCGTAACCTGGTGTCGATGTTCCCGGTTTTGATTTGATCGGCGTGACATCAGCTTTTGTTTCAGGTCTTGCCTGTGGCGCGGGCCTTGGCGCTTGAACCAAAGTTGGTTTTTTGGCCGGCATCGGAAGCACGTTGCTCTTTTTAGGAGCAGGTGTTTCAGCAGATTTTTTCGTTTCAGAAACCAGTACTGGTTTTTTTGTTTCCACTTTTTTTACAGGTGCAGCGACTCCGCTTTGTTCTCCACCAAAGATTTCTTTCTCCAGTTCTACAACGGCATCTTTTAGATCAATAGAATGCTCTGAGAGCTCTTTAGCGCTTTGAGAAGACATAGCAGCTGACTTATTGTTACTTAATGTCGCCTGGTCTAACTGGTTCATAGCAGCGGTAATATTTCGAACACCTTCGGCCTGCTCTTTACTGGCCACAGAAATTTCATTCATCATGTTTTTTACAATCGTGGCATTTGTCACAATGTCTTCAAGGACAGTTCCACAACGTTCGGCAATCTTCATCCCGTCAGAGACTTTTTCAGTCCCGACCTTTGTCAGAGCTTCAACATTGCGGTTGGTTTCCTGGATAACAGAGTTAACTTTTACAATACTGTCGCTTAAGATCGCAGAAATTTCCGTTGAGGCCTTACCCGACATCTGAGCAAGATTTCCCACTTCTTCAGCAACGACCGCAAATCCTTTCCCATGTTCACCGGCCCTTGCAGCTTCAACTGAAGCGTTGAAAGACAAGAGTTTGGTCTGGAAAACGATATCGTTAATGACGGCAGTCTTTTCAGAAATCTCATTGATGATTTTTACAATCCCGCCAATGCGCTCATTACCACGGGCGATCTCTTCCATAATTTCTTTATTAGAGCTTCCAATCGACTCCATTGAGTGGATCATTTCCGTGACAACGGTTTTTCCTTCAGTGGCAATATGAAGTGACTCTTCAGATTTTTTAGTAGAGTTGACGACACTCTCGACAGTCGCTGTGACCTGAGAGGTGATCTCGTCAAGAGTCGCCACTGTTTCCTGAATGGAAGCGGCCTGCTCGTTGGCCGAGCTTGAAACTTCTCTGGAAATATTTTCAACTTCTTTTGAACTCTTGCTTGTTGAATCGGCAAGGCCTCTCAGTTTGTCGGTTGTGGAATTGATGGTTCTAACACTTCTTGAAAGTGAGAACCACATAACAAAAGCAAGCAGTAGCTGTGAGATGACAATTGAGATGGCACCAAAGAGGATGAATTCTTTTTTGATCTCTACAATTTCATTGTGGTTGTACTTAACAAAAACAGATCCAATGACACCAATAGATTGATCACCAAGTTTGGTGATATCTTTTTTAGATTCATAAAGTTTTGTGGTCTCTTCAATGACTTTGGTCTTTTTATTTTTTGCAGAGGCAATTAATTTTTTATCTTTGTCGAAAATATAAACTTCGTTGATGGTATCGTCGTCGACAATGTCATCACTCATTTGTTGAATGCTTTTTATATCGGCCGTGATGAGATAGTCGGCGAGGGTGTGTTGAAGTGAACCCGTCAATGCTTCAACTTCATCATCAATTTGTTTTTCAGAGATGGCCGATGTTTTATTTAAAATAAAAGAAGTCATTGCGATCAAAACAATAAGGGCGGCGATGTTAACCGACGTCATTAGCCTGAACATGAGCGAACGTTTCTTCTGGTTCATACAAATCCTTATGTATAATAATAAATTTCACTATATTAACTATAAGGCTAATCGGATTATTCTAAATAGTTTTAAGGAAGTTTTAAGAGGATTTTTGTCATGAAATCTTCACAGAAATACCCTCTCAAAACGAGAGGGTATTTCTAATGAAAATTATAATTTTAAATTCTTAAGGCCTGCAAATGCATTGTTTTTTAATGCAGGAGCTGGTGCCGGAGCTGCTTGAGGTTTACCTTGGTTCGAACGAGGTCTGTCTCCAGTAGAAGGAGCTGGTCTATTTACTTGAGCGCCTTGCTTCGCTGTAAGTGAAATACGCTTTCTATCGTAGTCGATGTCCAGAACCTGAACTTTAACTTCCTGACCAACTTTAAGTGCGACCATAGCATCTTCAACGAAAGTGTCAGAGATTTGAGAAACGTGTAGCAGACCATTTTCTTTAATACCGATATCAACGAATGCTCCGAACTGAGTGATGTTTGTCACTTGCCCTGGGTACCATTCACCGATTTTTAAATCAGTAATTTTCGTAATATCTTTTCTGTATTCGAAAGACTTGAACTCAGTACGTGGATCTTGAGAAGGAGATTTAAGAGCTTTAACGATATCGTTAAAAGTAAATTCTCCCACTTCCGTTTTAAATCCACTGTCGCGTTCTAATTTTTGAATCATATCTTTATTAGAAATAAGATCACTGATCTCAATTGAATTTTTCTTCGCCCAGTTTCCTAGGACTTCATATCTTTCAGGGTGAATGAAAGTAGCATCTAGTGGCTCAGCTCCGTTATAGATACGAAGAAATCCTGCCGCTTGTTCGAAAACTTTTGGAGAAAATCTTGTCACTTTTAAAATATCTTTTCTGTTTTTGAATCCACCGTTTGTTTCTCTGTGTTTTACAACGTTACCAGCAAGCCCTGGCCCGATACCCGAAACGTAAGCAAGTAATGGAGCAGAAGCAGTATTCAAGTCAACTCCAACGAAGTTAACACAAGATTCAACAACACCTTCTAGAGATTTTTTTAAACGGGCCTGGTTCACATCATGTTGATACTGCCCAACACCGATAGATTTTGGATCAATTTTTACAAGTTCAGCTAGAGGATCCTGGAATCTTCTGGCGATTGAAACTGCTCCTCTTACCGTTACATCTTTATCAGGGAATTCTGAGGCAGCTAATTCACTTGCTGAATAAACAGAAGCTCCTGCTTCAGAAATAAGCGTCGCATTTGTTTTACCATCTTTAACTGCTTTAACGTTCTCTTGAATAAATTGCAGAGTTTCACGTCCAAATGTTCCACTTCCAATTGCGATGTGGTGAACATTGAACTGCTCAATAATAGCAGAAAGAATAGACGCCGATTCTTTAACCTGATTTTTTGGTTCATGTGGATAGATAACACAATCACCAAGAAGTTTACCTGTATTGTCGATGACTACAATTTTACAACCAGTACGTACACCCGGGTCTACACCGATAACTGATTTAGGCCCTAGGTAAGGTTGTAGTAAAAGGTTTTTTAAGTTGATACCAAAGACGTTGATGGCACCTTCATCAGAAATTCTTTTTAGTTCTGATTTAATTTCCAGGTCAAGACTTGGGTAAATGTAGTTAGCGTAAGCTTTTTTAGCAGCAAGTTCTAAATCACTTGCACATCCAAGGTTCGCTTTATCAAAGAATCTTCTCTTTAATAATCCAAGGGCGACTTCTTCAGGGAATACCACTTCAACTTTTAGAGTCTTCGAAGTCATTCCTCTTCTCATTGCTAAGAATCTGTGTCCAGCTTTTGGCTCTTTTAACTCAGAAGCTTTTTGTGAGAACTCGAAGTAGTCTTTATACTTCATCCAGTCCTTATCTTCTTGTTCTGCTTTATCTCTCTTTGTCGATTTAACAAGCGAGTCTGACCAGAAATCCTTACGAAGAATTTCTTTTGTTTCCGGGTCGTGGGCCATCATTTCAATGATGATATCAAGAGCACCAGAGTAGCACTCTTCGAAAGTTGTAAACTTTAATTCTGGTTTGTTGAATTTATCACCGAACTCAGCTTTTAATTGCTCTTTTGTTTTTGGTGTAGAAAGAATGATTTCAGCAAGAGGGTCAAGACCAGCTTCTTTAGCAACCATACCTTTTGATTTCTTTTTCGCTTTATAAGGAGCGTATAAGTCTTCCAGTTGATTAATTGTAGACGCTTGCATGATTTTCTTTTCAAGTTCAGGAGTCATTTGCTCCATCTTCTTAATCTGATCTAAAATATACTCGCGACGTTTTTCTCTTTCTAAATAATTTTCATAAGCTTCATGGATCGCTCTGATTTGAACTTCATCCATATCGCCGGTAACTTCTTTTCTATAGCGGGCAACAAAGGGAACTGTACATTGTTCAGTAACCATCAGGTTTAAAACTGCAAGAACGTTTCTTGCATTGATTTGAGTTTCCTGGGCCGCAAAGATGACAGCATTTTGTTCTAGTGACATTCGTAAATTCTCCATTAAATTCTAAAATTCATCGTTCATAGTGATTGTGTGAGGTAAAACGATAATCATAATAAAAAGTGTTGGCAAATGAATAAGCTTTTTCATATTGTGTATTTATGGAAAAAACATCGAATATTGAAATTTATGACCTAGCTGTCATTGGCAATGGCATAGCAGCACAAAGTTTTTTATGGAATCTTTCCCTGCAGGAAAGTAAAAGTCAGAATTTTTCTATTGCTCACATCTATTCTGAGAAACTTGCTCCAGCTTGCACGCTGAGATCCAGTGCCACTGTTTCACTAAACGGAATTGATGAAGATGTAAGTGCGCTAGGCAATGACATGCGTGAAGCGTTTTTCTTATTTGATGAATTGTTTAAAAAATACCGTCCAATAGGTGTAGAGGAAGTGACTCGAACTGTGGTTTCTACCAATGAAAACGACACGAAAAAACTCACTCGCAGGTATAAAACTCTAAAAAAAGTAAATTCACAAAGATTGAATACTGAGTTCGATGGTACAGAATATAATTCATATATCATCACACCAGAAGTGTTCACAGAATGGCTTAGTTCAAACACTCAAATAAAAAAAGATGAGTTTTTACTGTTCTTAAAAAATCTCGAAAAAAAGGATGATGTGTATCATCTGATTTTAGAAGATGGGCAAATCATTAAAGCTAAAAAAATATTGTTTGCAATGGGAGCTTATTCAAAAATATTTGAAAAAATGCTGGCACCATTTGATGCAGATTCCATTGAAAGTAAAAATACTATTAAGGCCGGAACATATTTTGAAAAAAATATTGATCTGGGGCCAAAGTCTTTTTACCTATCTATAGATGGCCATCAGGTCCTTTATAGAAAGAATGCAAGTGAGAGCAAGCTGATTATCGGAAGTGCGACAACGGTTGGCGCTTATGAGACCCCAGACTATGCGGCCTTAAGTTTAATCTTTAATAAAGTAAAACCGCTTTTAACATTTGATGTAGGTGAGATGCAGAGTTTTAAAACTGTCACAGGACTTCGTCACAAAGGCCCTAAGCGACTTTTAATCTGCAATGCCATTGATGGTGAAGGGAAAACATTATTTCGCATCAACGGTCTTTATAAGAACGGTTATACGATGGGATTCCTTGCATCCAAGAGAATGATCGATTTAATTTTTAACGGGTAGGAAACTACTTCATTTCCGCGCAAGCACCACCAGTGTATTTCACACCAGCACAGTCTGCTTCGCAGGCATTTCCGTAAGTTTTCTTGTTCACACCACAAACTGGCATCCACAGTTTTGCACAAATGCATGATTCCGCTTTACCTTTTACGATCTGAGCTGGTTTTGCATCTGCTTTAGCACTTTCAGTTTCAACTTTATTTTGTTCAATTGAAGGTACTGGTGTTGCTGTAGGAGCGGCACTGCAGCTTGTTAGAATAACGAATAGAGAACATAAAATTAATTTTTTCATGGATTTAGTCTAATGGAATATAGTGGAGGAAGAAAAGAAGTTTTTTATGGTGGCTTGGGGCAGAATCGAACTGCCCACCTATGGGTTATGAATCCATCGCTCTAACCAACTGAGCTACCAAGCCATTAAAAATGTTTGTGCCATCCTAATTTTAAGACGTTAATCTGTCAAGAAGCCTGTTAAAAAAAGATTCATTAGTTTAGACTTAGCGAATGTCTACACCAATTTCAAGTGATCGAAAAAAGAAGCATCATCTATTTGGATTAAATTTCAAAGAACACGTGCGTGCTTTTATCAATTCACATCATCTTATTAACCCTAATAAAACGATGGTCATTTCCGTCTCTGGCGGAGTGGATTCATTGGCGTTAGTCGATGTGATCAGCTCCCTTGGTGTGCACTTTGAACTCTTGCATTTTAACCATGGAACCAGGCCTGAAGAAAATCTTTTAGAAGAAAAAAATATCCGCGACCTGGCCCATGAACTGGGTGTTAAGGTCAATGTTTTTCATTTTGACATCTCGCTCGAGGAAAAAAATTTCGAGAAAAAAGCACGTGAACTCCGAAAAAATATTTATAACCAGTTCATTAAAAATGATTATTGGGTTTATACCGCTCATCATATCGACGATTCCTTTGAATGGAGCTTAATGCAGTCATTTAAGCAATCGGGGATGAGCAATTTAGGCGTTCCGGTTTTTAATAATGGGTTAGTCCGTCCTTTTATGTGTGTCTCAAAAAAACAAATCCTGAGGTACGCAAGGGCGAGACAGCTTCATTGGACAGAAGACCCGAGTAATTTGAATGAAAAGTTTGAAAGAAATTTCATGCGCATTCATTTAACGGCAAAAATCTTAAAGCGCTATCCAAGCACGTTAGCTCATTATGTTTCCAGAAATAATCAATTGGCGCTGATTCAAAACATTCACAGATTAAATTCAGAATCAAAGTCCGTAGTGACTCAGGAAATTTCTGGTGGATATCTGATGGTGGCCGATGATTTCAAACATCATAAAAACGAAATCAAAGAATTAATTTATAAACTCTCTAATGTGGACCGCGGAGAAATTAATAACGAACTCGATAAATTAATTAAGGCACAAACCGAGATTAAAAATAATCCTGCGAGTTTTCCTTTTAAAGGCCCGATGAATTTTTCTGGTGGCGTGCAATTATATTTAATTAAAGATCATCTCTTTATAACCAATAAGAAACAGGCCGAATTTTATCAGGTCCTGGACTTCAAGTTATGCTCTCATTTACAATCACTGACGCAGATTCCTGAGCGAGCATTAATTCTCGCATTTCCGAAACTTTTGATCAGTTTTGGAAAAAAGCTCAGCAAATCTTCGAAATACTCCCATCCACTGCTGCCAGTTACCTGTGAGTGGCTTAGAAATCGCGGAATATCCTACGTATTTACTCCGCTAATGTCGATCAAAGATAGACAAATGTTAGCTAAGAACGCTGTCATACTTGATTCTTCTGTAATGGGTTTATAGAATAGAGAGGCTAAATCCAATTAGGGAATTGGCATATTAAGATAGAAGGAATTTACATAAATGAAACCTCAGCAAAAAACACTCACACTCTGGATTGTTGTTATCCTACTTATGGCCCTGGTTGCAAAACTAGCGACAGTTAGTAAGACTGACGTTAAGACAATCAAGTACCCTGCATTCGTGACAGCTGTTCAAGAAAAGAACGTTGAAGAAGTTATCTTCAAAGGCAAAGACACGATCATGGGTAAGTTCAAGCCTGGGTACGAAAATGGAGCACGATTTACTCTAACGGGTAACACTGGTGATGCTACATTCAATATTCTTCGCGAGAATCAAATCATTCCTCAGTACGAAGAAGAAGAAAAACAAACATTCTTCACATCATTACTCCTTAATTGGGGACCAATGATTTTATTAATCGTTATTTTTTATTTCTTCCTTCGCCAAATTCAAGCTGGTGGCGGTAAAGCGATGAGCTTTGGTAAGTCTCGCGCTCGCATGCTCAACCCGCATGAAAAGAAAATCACTTTCGGTGATGTTTCTGGTGTTCAGGAAGCAAAAGAAGAACTTGAAGAAGTTGTAGACTTCCTAAAAGACCCGAAAAAATACACAGCACTTGGTGGAAAGATTCCTAAAGGGGTTATCCTTGTAGGTCCTCCAGGAACTGGTAAGACTCTTCTTGCAAGAGCTGTTGCCGGTGAAGCTGACGTTCCATTCTTCTCAATCTCTGGATCGGACTTCGTTGAGATGTTCGTAGGGGTTGGGGCGTCTCGTGTACGTGACCTTTTTGAACAAGGTAAAAAACACGCACCATGTATCATCTTCATTGATGAGATCGATGCGGTTGGACGTCACAGAGGTCAAGGTATGGGAGGAGGTCACGATGAACGTGAACAAACTCTTAACCAACTTCTTGTTGAGATGGACGGTTTCGAATCTAATGAAGGTGTAATTTTAATTGCAGCAACAAACAGAATTGACGTACTAGATCCAGCTCTTCTAAGACCAGGTCGTTTCGATAGACGTGTAATGGTTGGTGCTCCTGATGTACGCGGACGTTTAGGGATCCTAAAAGTTCACACTAAGAAGACTCCACTTGAAGACAACATCGATTTAGAAGTGATCGCAAAAGGAACTCCAGGATTTACTGGTGCTGACCTTGCGAACCTTGTAAATGAAGCTGCACTAAACGCTGCCAGACATAATAAGAAGAAATTATCGAATGCTGATTTTGAAGAAGCAAAAGATAAAGTTTTAATGGGACCTGAAAGAAAGTCTCTGGTTATTTCTGATAAAGAAAAACTAATGACTGCTTTCCATGAAGCAGGTCACACACTGGTTGGTATGAACCTACCACACACTGACCCTATTCATAAAGTTTCAATCATGCCGAGAGGTGGTGCACTAGGTGTTACTCAAACTCTTCCAAATGAAGATATGCTTTCACTTACAAATGTCCGCGCTGAAAACTTCATCGCGTTCTTAATGGGTGGACGTTGTGCTGAAGAAATTGTTTACGGACAAATGACTTCAGGTGCGAGTAACGACATTGAAAGAGCAACGAGCTTAGCTCGTTCAATGGTTTGCAAATGGGGTATGTCAGAAAAGATGGGACCGATCAATTATCATAAGTCAGGTGCTTCTGCCTTCACTGGAATGGGAGAAAACGTTGACTACTCTGAGAAAACTGCTCAGGAAATTGATGAAGAAATCAACCGTATCGTAGATAAAAACTACCGTCAGGCAATCAACATTCTTAAATCGAATCGCGATGGTCTTGACCGTCTGGCACATGCTCTAATGGCATGGGAAACGATCGACTTCCAACAAGTAAAAGATGTTATTGCTGGAATTGATATCGGTCTTCCATTAAAGCCAGAAAAGAAGACAGATGAAAAAGACGAGAAGGTTTCACCAGCAAAAGGTTTAGACCCTCTACCGGCATAATGAATTTATCAAAGTTTAAAACATTGGGGGTCATTAACAGGACCCCCAATTCTTTTTCTGATCAAGGCCAGTCCCTCAATCCACAACATTTCGAATCGCAGTTAAAGTCTTTTCTCGAAGACTCAACCGTCATTGTTGATGTGGGTTTTGAGTCAACGGCCCCGATGAATCGTGCAGTCTCATCTGAAGAAGAGTTCTCTCGTTTTGAAAACTTCTTAGAGGCCTCAAAAGATTTTTCTTTTGAAAATAAATTCATCTCTTTTGATACATACAAAGTTCAAAATTTTCTTTTGATGGCCAAAAGTTTTAAAGCACTTCATCCAAAAGCTCACTTTATTTTTAACGATGTCAGTGGCGTTTTAGACGATGAACTTCAATCGGCCCTACTCAAGTTTAAAGACGAAAATTTCTACTACATCTATACATTTGCGCATATTCCTTCCCGCGATCAAGTCTTAGATCATATGAAATTCCTACGTCCAGAAAATGACGTGATCACTGAAGCAAGCTTGGCATTTAAGAAGGCCTACGATTGGTTTAAAAGCTTTCAGATGGAAGATAATCTTATTCTCGATCCAGGGTTTGGTTTCTCTAAAACCTTCGAGCAAAACTGGCAGTTGATTAACCACTGGAGTGAGCTCGAATCAAAGACTAGTCTCGATGTCCCGATGCTCGTTGGGCTTTCAAAAAAGTCATTTCTTAAAAAGGCCCTGGAGACTCACCCTGAGCTGGACCTCGAAGGGCTTCACCAAAAATGCATCCAAGACATCCAAAAGGCATCAAAAAGGAACTTGTTATTTCGGGTTCACGACCCAAAAGTCATGGATTTCTCCCTGTAAAAAATACAACTTGAGAGTTTCTCCTTACCAAAGACCCCAGGCCTTTATAAAAAGGTATCCTATGAAATTCCTTTTAACCTTCACATTTTTAATTGCAGCATTGAGCGCTCACGCCTCGATGGACAAGGTTATTTATGGCGAAGATAACCGCAGAATGATGAGTGAGCTCGATTCAGCAAATGATACACAGGCAATCAAATACTCATCTTCAATCCTGGCCCAGATTCCTAACTGGAGAATGACATCGACGAAAGAGACGATTTCTGTCACAACCCGCGATTTAAAATCCGGCCTTAATATTTGCGACGGAGAGAAGTTTCTAGAGCAGCCTTTAGTTGCATCATGCACGGCCTTTTTGGTTGGCCCTGATTTAATCGTGACAGCAGGACACTGTATTAAAGACAAATACGATTGCAAAAAACAGACATGGATTCTGGATTACGATTCTGCCGGAGACTTTACCGGTCCAAAAGGTACAATTAATTTTCCTAAAGACAAGTCATATACGTGTAAAGATCTGGTGAGCTGGTCAGAAAATAATAATCTGGATTACGCGCTTATCAAACTTGACCGCGAAGTGGTTGGCAGGACTCCATTAAAGGTTCGTAGAGAAGGAAAAGTCGCCAGCAATGAATCCCTGATGGTGATCGGGCATCCGTTAGGAATGCCAAAAATGCTCGCAGATAATATTTTAGTCAGAGACAATTCCTCGACTTTTTTCTTTAAGACAAATGCAGATACGTTCTCAGGAAACTCGGGTTCTCCGGTTTTTGGGGCCGTCTCAGGAATGGTTGAAGGGATTTTAGTCAGAGGCGACGAAGACTTTGAAATGGACATCGATCTGGGATGTCAGCGTATGAGTCGTTGTGGCGATAAAGACTGCCGTGGTGAGAGTGTTCAGCGCTCAACTTATTTACCATTTAAAAACATTCCCAAAATCTAAATTCTTTTCTACCATAATCATATATGGATTATGTTTGCGGCCCAGTCATTCTTTACAGTCAGGATAAAGTCCGCATGATGGATTTTCTATCTGACGTTTTTGAGTTCGACGTTGACCCCGAGCAAGACCTGGTTTTTAGCGGCCCTTTGCAGTTAAAACTGGTCGAGCTTCCAGCTTCACAAAAAGAAAATTTCCAGTCGCTGGGAATTAAATTTGCTTTCAAAACCAAAAATACCGAAGAGCTTGAAGAGATTGTGAACAAGTGCAATTTTTTTATCTACAGAAAAGAAGATAAATCTTTAAGTGAAGTCGTCTGCCCGCAAGAACAAGTTGAGAGTCTTTCCATTAAAGATATTGATGGGAGAATCTGGCAGTTTGATGTCGAGACCATTCAATGAAAACAATTCAGGCCAAGTGTGCAACGTCACAGTTTATTAAAAGACTCGATATTACTTTTGATGAGACGACAGGATTAATCGTTAGTGTTGCAGACGCTGTTAAAAATCAATCTGAAGTTGATTACTATTACAACGATGACTGCTTGTTATTTGCCGGAATGGGCGACATCCATATTCATGCCAGAGAAGATGTCTCTGGAAAAAATACTTATAAAGAAGATTTTCACTCAACATGTTGCGCGGCCTTAAACGGTGGAGTGGTTCATGTTGGAGATATGCCGAACAATCCGATTCCGCCCATTGATGACGTGTCGTATTTAAATAAATTTAAATTGGCAGCGAAAGTTGATGTACCGATTCTAATGTACGCAGGCATCGGGCCATCTACCAGGCCTTTAACTTTCACTGTTCCATATAAGGCCTACATGGGCCCTTCAATTGGAGAGTTATTTTTTAAAGACAATCAAAGTTTAGATGACGTCCTCGTTCATTATAAAAATCAATTCGTGAGTTTTCACTGTGAAGACCCTGAAGTATTAGAAGCACATAAAAGTGAAAAAACTCACGGTGAGCGCCGTCCATTAAAAGCAGAACTCATGGCGACAGATACGGCCTTGCATTTAATTGAAAAATATCAATTGAAAGGAAAGCTTTGTCATTACAGTGCCGGCGAAGGATTAACGTCGATTATCGCTGCTAAAAAAAGAGGTGTGAATGTCACTTGTGAAGTGACTCCACAACATCTTTATTACTCGATGGAGCTCTTAAAAAATAAAAGCGAAACTGAGCAAACATTTTTTCAAATGAATCCACCGATAAGAGGTGAGAGCGATCGCAAAGCATTGATCCAGGCAGTGATAGAAGGTTACATAGACTACCTTGCCACTGATCATGCGCCTCACAGTCAGGAAGAAAAATTAAAAGGCATGAGTGGTCTTCCAGGTCTTGATACCTACGGGCCGTTTGTGACGTGGCTTTTACTTGATCAAAAAATCGATGCAAAAATTATTGCAAAGATTGTGAGTGAAGGTCCGGGGATTTTCTTCAATCAATTTCTTCCTTCACTGAATTCGAAATCAGATCAACTAAAGAAATGGGGTTTAGGATTTGGTTTCTTATCATCCGGATATTCAGCATCATTTTCTATTTTAAATTTAGTGAAACCACTAAAAATAGAGGCCGCTCATTTGAAAACAAAAGCAGCATGGTCGCCATTTTTAGGTGAGACTTTTCCTGGAAGCGTAGAAAATGTCTTTTTATGTGGTAAGAAAATGTAAGACTAATCCGAGCAATATAGTCGGAATGTAAGTTTTTGTAAGTGTAAAGTTTTCATTACTTAGCAGTATATTCTTTGGACGTTAAATACGTACCACAAGGATGTTCTCGAATGAAATTTTTTACACTACTAGCACTAATGCTTGTATCTTCTCAGGTCTTTTCAAAAACTCCAATCACAGTTGTACCAAAAGTTATCTACGGAACTGATGATCGTATGGACGTTTTCGAAAGCAGTGATAATTTAATGAAAGAATTATCTCTATCAACAGCAGCTCAAATTTTAAACCCAGACATTATTGAAAAAGATGGAACATACACTCTTAAGGGTGACACTCTAGAGCAATCTGGAATGTGTAAGTCTGAGCGTTTTTCTGATCAGCCAGCAACTGCAAACTGTTCAGGATTTTTAATTGCTCCGGATAAACTAGTCACTGCTGGTCACTGTGTGACAAGTGTTGCTGATTGTAACAACCACAAATGGTTTTTTGATTTCTCAAACAAAACGGGTGTTGTTAAGTCTTTCTCATTCACAAAAGATCAAGTGTACACATGTACTGCTGTGATCGAACGCAAGAAAGAAACTGGAGCAGGAGCTGACTACGCTGTTGTTCAACTTGACCGCAAAGTTGTTGGCCGCACGCCACTTAAATACAGAACTGAAGGAAAGATTGCTGACGATGCTGTGTTAACAGTTATTGGTCACCCATCAGGACTTCCAGTAAAGATTACTGCAGCAGCTGATATGAGAAACAATAAGGGAGCATCATTTTTCGTAATGAACTCTGATACGTACGGTGGAAACTCTGGGTCAGTAGTTGTTGATTCAAGAACTGGTATCGTTGAAGGAATCCTTGTAAGAGGAGACACTGATTACATGCGCACAAAAGACGGATGTATGGCATCTGTAATCCGCGACCAAGATGGTGGACGTGGTGAAGACGCTACAAGAATCACAATCATCAATGCTCTAAAAAAATAATTAAACAAAACAAAAAGGCCTGCATTAAGCAGGCCTTTTTTGTTTGTGTGTTCGTTCTCTAGTATCGCCTCTACGGATGGGGGCCTATTTTATTTTGAATACTTCATCTCCACATCCGGAATTTCTGCACCAGGTTTATTAATCCAGTTCACATTTTTATAATCGCTAATTGAAAGTGAGCTTTTAACCAGCTCTTCTAAATCAACCCAACCATCATTTGTTTTTTTCTGCCAGCTTTCACCATAGCTATTTTTGACTTTAACCACCGTTTTACATTCAGTTGCTGAACACGATTCTTTGATTCCATAGAGAGCAATAGAGTGGCCTTCGCCGCCTTTGCAGTTTTTTGTGTAGGCACTGTCAGCGCAGATACCAATCTCTAGCGGAATCTTAGAAAGCAGTAGGGATTCAATCTTTTTTTGTAGAGTTTTAGGATTTGCATCCTTAAGGGCCGTTGGAAATGAGTTTACTTCGTATTCTGGAATTTTTGCCGTTTTAGATTCCTGTAAACACTCTTTTGGTAAGACTGCCAGGTAGAGAAACTCTTCGAGACTTCCGGCCGTTTTAAAAGCATCAGCAAGCTCTTCATTAGAAGTGCCAAGATTGCTCAGTGCTTTTCTAATATCGTTGACCATACAAGTGATGCAGTCATTTGGTTTTTTGTTTTTAATACCCTTATACTCATTCCATTTTCCCGTAAGAAAATTCATTCCCTTTTTTTCGCGCACATTCACACTGCCTTCTTGCTGAATAATAGAGGAGAAAGGCATACACTGCTCGCGAGCAACAACGCCACCTTGCTCTTTTAAATGTTTGAGAACTTCAGAGGAGTGACCGCCTTCATCCAAAACATTTTTGTCTTTAGGTCTGAAATAAGAAGTGACATCAAAAGTGGATAGGGCCTCTTCCGGTTTAGAGCAATCCAGACTCATTTCTCTACAACGATAGGTCTCTAGTAAGCTGGTGCTGGTAAAACCATAACAGATACCAATTCCATCCTGAGTCTTTATTGGAGTGCTTTCGAGGATTTCAATTTCACTGCCGGGAGTGTCTTTATAAGATTCACCTAAAACGAGGTAAGGATTTTCTGCCAAAGATGTTTGTGAAAATGTTATGAGGATAAAAAGCGTGATGAATGTTTTCATTTTGCATACCTCTTATAAAGATCCCAGCTATCCACATAAAAATCTTTTTCAAATCGACAGAAATCATACTCATTATTTTTTTCATCTTTAAAGATAGACGAGAACCCGCCTTTTTCATGGCAGTAGATTGAAGCAGGATTGCCTTTCAATTTAGTTTTCTTATGGACGCTAACCTTCTTGCGATTAAACAATGCAAAACATGACTTCTTATTTTTAGAACATGATTCACTGACCTTCATATCATCAACGGTAACGATTTCAATTTTTTGAGATTTACTTCTTTCATACTGATGAGTGAAAACTTCAGCGTGAAGAGTGTGCGTGGTAATAATGAGAATGATAAATGAGGTGATTTTAATTGTTGGCATGCCTGACTTATCGTCCGGACATGCCATCAACTTTATTTATGGGAAAGCAGCGATAATATTATTGGCACACATAACCGACATTTCTGTTCGTGCTTCAAAAGTGGCCGATCCAATATGGGGAAGGATCATAACATTTGGTAGGGAAAACAGGGGATTAGAAGGAGGAAGAGGTTCTGGTGTTGTCACATCGAGACCTGCTGAAAAAATCTTCTTATCTCTAAGAGCTTCATACAAAGCTTCCTGATCAATGACATCACCGCGTGCCGTGTTCACAATAATGGCCGAGGATTTCATTGCTGCAATTTCTTTTCTCCCAATGAAGTGTTTTGTCTCAGGAGTAAGTGGAATATGAAGTGATAAAACATCCAGGTCACTTAAAAATTCAATCAGGTTGTCGCCACGCTTGTAACCTTTAATCTTCATTCCAAAAGCACCTTGTGCCATCTCACCTAAGCGTCCACCAATTCTTCCCATGCCAATGATACCGAGAGTTCTTCCTTTTAGTTGAGGCCCTAAAAATCCTTTCGGTTGAAAGTGAGTCCATTCTCCATTTTCAGCATTCTTCATTGCGGCCTTGAAGTTTCTCGAAGCACAGATCATTAATCCAAATGCTGTTTCAGCAGTGGCCTCAGTTAAGACGTCCGGAGTGTTGCCGATAATAATTCCCAGTTCGGCCGCTGCTTCTTTATCGATGTTGTTGGTCCCGACTGCATAATTTGTAATTATTTTTAAATGACTGTTACTCATTAAGAAGTTTTTGTTTATCGCGTCGGCCATCGTGCACCAAAGTGCGTCGACCTTTTGGGCCGCCTCATGAAGCTCGATTGCTGTCATCGGACGGTCCTTGGCCCAGACTTCAACTTCAAAACCTTTATCTTTTAAAAGGCTTATCCCATCTGGAAGTACGTCCCGAGTCACATATACTTTTTTCATACCTATCCTCTGTTTTTCTTACCGATTCTTACATCTCCATTAACTCTATAAAAATGAGAGCAGTCAACTATTTTGTAGGAATAATGGATGTTTGGTGATAGTTTGCGCAGAATTGTGATCCGATGGTCACTAAGTCTTACATCTGCAATGGAGCATTTTGATGAAAAAATTAATCACTCTGGCAACACTTCTACAGTTGGGAACAGCGAGCGCGTCTGTTGTTGCTATCATGGACTCAGGTACTGATATCAATCATAAAGACCTAGCTCCAAAAGCATGGACAAACAAAAATGAAGTAGTTGGTTCTAAAACAGATCTAGACGGAAGTGGTTTACCTGGTGACGTTCACGGTTGGGATTTTACAACAAATTCTGGAAACGTGTTTGACGGTAAATACAATAACCTTTTAACTCCTGACGTTTTAAAGTTTTACGTTCTTTACGCAAAATACGAAACAAAGACGATTACACAAGCTGAATTCGAATGGCTTAAAGCTACGACTCAAGACAAAGTTCTTATGAACAAAGTTAACTTCGTTGGTGGATACGCTCACGGGACTCACGTTGGTGGAGTTGCTGCTCTTAATAACTCTAAAGCAGAAATCATGTCGCTTAAGATTCTTCCAACTGTTTACCAGGAACTTGCTCCAGCTGCACCAGCAGATAAAGCAAATGGTAAAGAACCAGTTCAACTTGAACTTGATTTCGGTGACGGTAACGTGAACGTTGCTCCGGCAATGTCAGTAGAAGACTTCAAGAAAGCAATCATTGGTGAAGCGACTCAACAAATTCAAAAAATGGTTCCAATGCACGGATACCTAAAATTTCACAAAGTAGATGTTGTTAACCAATCTTTCGGGATCGGATTTACAGCAGCAGTAGATTTTATTTCTGCAGCTTTCATCGAAGAAGTGAAGAGAGAGCCAACACAAAAAGAATTAACTGATCTGGTTGTTGCATACTTCGGAACTCTACTTAAAGTAGGGCCACAAATGTTTGCTGCTGCTCCAGATACATTATTCATCATTGCTGCTGGTAACGATGCTTCTAACAATGACCAATTTCCAGATTACCCATCATCTATTCAAGCTCCAAACAAGATCGTAGTTGCTGCGACTCTTGGATACTCTGAGATTGCTGACTTCTCTAACTTCGGAGCAACGAGAGTAGACGTAGCAGCTCCAGGTGTTGCTATCCAGTCAACTGCTCCAGCTAACAACTATGTTTTCATGAGTGGAACAAGCCAGGCAGCTCCATTTGTTACAAATGCAATTGCTCAAGCTAAAGACATCAACCCTGCTTTATCGGCCAGCGATTTAAAATCAATCATCCTTAAAACTGTAGACGTAAAAGCATGGTTAAAAGGAAAGGTTTCAACTTCAGGTATCGTTAACAAGGCCCGCGTAAACAGAGCAGCTGAACTTTCGAAAACTATGAACGTTGAAGTAGCTATTCAAAAAGCAAAAGCTGAGATTGCAGACGTAGTAGTTCCAAAAACATTTGCTAAGCGTCTTCCGGGAATGGATTTAAAATTCAGACCACTTCGTCCAAGCTTACTTGTTAAATTACCATCACTTTAGATCACAATCGTATATTCGATAGTAAAAAGGCGCTCTGCAAAGAGCGCCTTTTTTTTGCCTAAAATAAATCTGTCATTTCTTAGTAAGAAGTTTTTTGAATAAAAAGACTGGCCCCCTCGTTTTAAACGGGATCATAATGTGGCAGTCTTTTTAAACCACCTGTAACTAGGAGAGTGAGATGATGAAGTCTCAATTTTTAGGTCTTGGATTATTATTAGCAGTAAACGTAGCAAGTGCAGCAAACATCGCTATCGTTGACTCTGGAAACGATTTTGAACATAAGGATCTTAAAGCGAAAGCTTGGATCAACCCAACTGAGATCGCGGGTAATGACCGTGACGAAGATAAAAACGGATACCCTGACGATATCAATGGATGGAACTTTGCTGATAGCAATAACGTTCTTATCGATTACTCATACGCTTGGTCAGATACACCAGACGTGAGAAAGTTTTTCGACATCCAGTTAAAGTCTTTCCTTGGAACTCTGACTGCTGAAGACAGAGCATGGGCAAACGCTAAACTTAAAGAAGAAAAATTCATCAAAGACATCACTGTTTTTGGAAACTACATGCACGGGACTCACGTAACTGGGATCGCTGCAAGAATGTCGAATGAAGCAAAGATGATCGGTGTTAAGTTAATTCCTACTGAAGTAAAACTTCCAGGAAAAGAGTCTGCTGATCTAACAATTACAACTGGTGATAAATCAGAAGCTGTTGGAACAAACGATAAAGGATTAAAAGAAACGTTAATTAAAAAAGCTCTTGAAGCTCTAGCAAAACAACAAGCAACGACTTTTGGTGAAATCGGAAGATACATCAACGGTTCTAAAGCTGCTGTTATGAACGGATCTTTCGGGACTTCATACGATGCTATCTCGGGAGTGATCTCTCAAATTTACAAATCGATCTTCAAAAAAGATCCAACAGCAGAAGAATTAAAAACTTATGTTGATCATTACTTTGTGACTGCTGTTGAACAAACGAAAGCATTCACAAGTTCTGCTCCCAACACACTTTTCATCTTTGCTGCTGGTAACGATGGATCAAACAACGACATTAAACCAACAACTCCAACAAACGTTGTAGCTGAAAACAAAATCTCAGTTGCGGCAACTCTTGGTGACCAAGCTCTTGCAACTTTTTCTAACTACGGTGTGAAGAATGTTGAAGTAGCAGCTCCTGGTGTAGGAATTCTTTCGACTTCTCCAAAAGACACTTATATCCACGTATCTGGAACGAGCCAAGCTGCTCCATACGTAGCTGGTGTTGCTGGTGCAGTTAAAGATGCTAACCCGAAACTAGACTTCCGTGGAATCAAGAAAATCATTCTTGAAACTGTAGACGTTAAAGAATGGTTAAAAGGAAAAGTAACAACTTCAGGTCTAGTGAACCCAACTCGTGCAGTAAGAGCTGCTGAGCTTTCTCGTTCAATGGATTTAGGAGCTGCTATTGCTCAATCTAAAGTTGATGTTCTTCCAAAATCAGACAACGAAAAAGCAATGGGAAGACAATATTTCCAAGTAGAGAAGTCACTAATCATGCCTCTACCAAGCACTATCATTGTTAAATAATCTTAATATACCTAGATAAAATAAATTGGGCCTCCTTCGGGAGGCCCTTTTAATTTGTACAACTTGTATTCAAATCTGCACTCATTAATCAATTCTATCTTTGTAAACTTGCTTCATTGGTTTAATTTAAACTTCAATGACGACAGCAAATACCAAAAACTATTACGAGAGTATCGATAACTTTCGCTGCAATGAATATGAGTTTAAAAAGACCGCAATGGAATTTTGTGAGGCCCTGAAAGTTGTAGGGATTCATACATTACCATTTCATTCCAGCTACGATTTGCATTTTTCAAAACGCTCAAAAAAAGACCAGAAAAAAATTCTTGCTTACCTTGATATCAGTCTCTCTGTTTTAAATGAATGTATCATGTCTGGTGAAGATGCATTTGATAACAGAGTTTTATTATGGCGGGTTTTTAAGAAAATTGGCGGAGCACCTCAGGACGATCTGTTTGATAAAATAGGTGACGACGATTTAGTGGAAATTTACTTTCCTGATCACACACCACTTTTTAGAAATTTAAAATTCTACCGCGAATTTTCCTACACAGTTGACGAGGCCTTATGTCAGACCTGGTATCAATTCTGTCGCAGAGATTTAGTCGTCACTCTTAAGACGATGAGATTTGCTCTCAATTTTATGAAGGATAGCAGACATACAAAGGCCTGGACGATTCCTCCTCATTACGTTGATGAGAGAGGAACTGCGATGGAGTACAGGGCCTTGATGATTCAAAAATATCTTTCAGGGATTCATAGTGGCGGAGAGTTGAAGGCCATCATTAGCACCAGCGACGTGACCATCGTTGGTGCTAAAAGAAAGCTTTTCTAGGCGGTACTGGGTAATCCTCGAGGATTACTCATCAAGAATATCAATAATCCCGGTCTCACCGTTAATTCTGATTCTCATTCCCGATTTTAATTTTTTTGTCAGACCTTTAATCCCAACAATCGTCGGAAGTCCCATTTCACGGGCCACGATGGCCGAGTGAGACAGAAGTCCACCGCGCTCGACTAATAAGGCCGACAGTGAAGGGTAAAGTGGAATCCAGCCTGGATCTGTCCTCTCTGTGACCAGGATTTCCCCATTTAACGTCATATCGTCGTTTGAATCAATAATGACCTTCACGATTCCTTCAATGACTCCTGGAGAGCATGGGATACCTCTCATTTGATTTGGAAGTAGTGTCGACTCATCGAAAACAACTTCCTCTTCTTTTGGCATGTGTTGGTTGTTCCAATACACAGGGCCGCGAGTAGCAAAACGAGAAGCAGGTTCTGCGTCTTTATACAGGTCGTATTCGGCCTTTCTTACATTGATGACTAAACGAAGATTTTGAATCGTATTGGTTCCTTCAAGAGCTCCTTTTAATTCCTCAAGAGACAAGAAGAAGATATCTTCTTTTTTGTCGATGATATTGCTCTTTGTGAAGTCTTCACCGATCGCATAGAACATAGCGCGGACCACACCATAGATGCGCGTTCTGCAAAATCTTGTGTTCTCGCGGTTCATAACGGCTTTGCGTGCATGCTTAAGCGACCATTTGTAGATAATTTTTTTATACCCAGAGATATTTTTATCTAAAAGTGCTTCAGCATTTTCTCTGATTTCTTTTTCACGTTTTTCATACTCGTGAAGATCTACTTGTCCGCAGTTGATTAAGTTTTTCAGGAAAACGAAAAAGAGACCAGGCTCCTGGTGTAAATCTTTTTGCTCCAACTTCATTTCACTCATACAACGGAAACCATACTTATCAATGTACTCTAAAACCATATGGTAGAATTCTTGAAAAGGGGATTGGTTGATGGCCTCAAGACACATATCGTTTGGTGTCGTCAGAATGAGCTCTTTTAATTCCGGTTTTCTGGAAACATAACCAGACATCACGATTAAACGTTTTGTTGGCTCTGCCGATTCAAGATTTCCATTTCCGGCAAGCAGGTCATTGTGGAACGAATCACCTAAATGACTTAACCATTTAGAAGTTAGTTTATTAAAAATCCCGTAGTGGATCATACATAAAAAGTCGTTGATGATGGGTGCATGCCACTGCCATAACATTTCACGTTCCAGGGCCTGGTAGTGTTCATAAACTTTGTCGGCCGAAAGACGGTGGTATTCAATCTTTCTGAACTTGTTATACACGATATGGAAATTTGTTAAGAAGTCATCGACAACATTTTGAATGTTTAAGTGGAAATAGAAAAACTTCATTCCCGTCACGAATGAACGAACTTTTGCTCCAGCACCATTATGGAATTCAGGTGGCTTCACTCGTTCTGCAATTTCTTCCTGCAGGGCCTCGTTAGTTCCCATCATCGTTTCCATGAAGGCACGATTGTATTTGTACCCTGGAAGAATCGACGTTAATTTATACCAGTTTAAAAGGTTGTAATAAACGCGGCCGTAAAAAAGACCTAACATGTTTTTTAAGAAGTAATCCATTTCTTTAATGCGCGACTGTGGCACTAAAAGGATTTCACAAAACTGCACGTAAACCTGGTGGTAAACGTAATGAGCAAAACCGTAAGTTAATGGCATCGTTAATCCACCATAACTTTCTACGATATTTGAGTTATCCCATAAGTATAAAATCCCGCGGCTGTTTTCAATTCCAGTTGTCACCGGACGAGACTGAAGAATGAAGAGTTCACCATCTTTGATGGCCCACTCAACGTCTTGTGGTCTTCCGTAAAAGTTTTCAATCTTGTTGGCGATTTCAAAAAGAGCTTTTAAATCGTGATGACTGATTGATTCAGCATTTTGTTCATTTAAATGCACTTCGACTTCAAGACACTTTTGCTCTTTTGCATCTCTAATAAGTTTTTTCGTTTTTTCAACAATGTTTTTTTCAATCACTGTTCCGTCTTTTTTATTCAAGACGTAAGTGTCCGCATCGAGAAGACCAGACACTAAACCTTCACCAACACCATAAACTGAGTTGATAAAGATCTGATCGTTTTTACCGTTGATCGGATTACATGTGAAAAAGACCCCACTGATATCCGGGTCAATCATCTCTTGCAGGATAACAGAAACTTTGATGTTCAGTGTATCAAGCTTATTGATTGTTCTGTAGTGAAGTGAGCGCTCAGAGTAAGCAGAGGCCCAGCATTCTTTAATCGACTTAACAGTGTTATCAAGGTCGGCAATGTAGAGATAACTGCTCAACTGGCCGGCAAATGAGTGCAGAGCACTGTCTTCATCGTGGGCACTTGATCTCACCGAGATTAAATCTTTTTCTAAGGCCTCATAGGCCTTGGCAATCTCTTCAAAAACCGGCAGAGGCATGTTGGTTTCAACAATCTTAGCTCTGATTCTGTCAGCGATTTGAACCATCGAGAGCGTACTATCAACCAGGATCGCCTGAAGTTCAGCATCAATCCCGCTTTGAGTTTTAAATTCCTCAAAGAAGTTTGGTGGCAACGTTATATACTTTGGAACTTTGATTCCATTGGTACTTAAAAGATAAAGATTGTGTCCTTTACCGCCCGACTCTTTTTTAGCAAAGTGGTGGGTACTTTCATTGGTGATTGTGTACAACTTACTGTGTTTCATTTTTTGCCTTTTAAGCTTTTAGGTATGAGAAAATTAATATTAAGTAAAAAACGATAATATAAACTGAACTAAATAATCTGAAGCGTTTTGCTGTTTTTGAACTGTCTGCAAAAATGTAGTGCAGAGATAAAACGGCCAGTAAAACAAGTAACGATCCTAAACCCCAAAATAAAATAGTGGTATTAGAACCAGTTAAAGTTGTGGCCAGGTAGTAGGTAATAACAGCTTGAGACGCCACTAACACCACGGCACCAGTGCGGCCAAAGAGCGATGAGTAAGTATCGACACTTTGTCTTTCTTCAGAGCTGGCAAAAGTCTTTCTTCCGAATTCAAAAATGTTAAACAGCAGCCAGTTGGCCATGGCAAAAGAAAGAAATGACGGAGTCATGATGATTTGAATGATTGTTAATTTCGTTAAGAAACTAAAAATGGCAAAACTTAAAAGTGTGGTCACGATCGTATGAATGAGAGCGTACGTCGTTAAGTAGGGTCTGATTTTTTCAGCGATAAAAAACTCTTTATACATCAGTAGAGAATAAAGAATCGCGATCACGATACTGATAAAACTCTCGAGGCCCATTAAAGAAAAACAAACCAATTCAATCGCGATACAAATCGCCATTCCTCGGTACATGTCTTTATGGTTTAAAAGCCCGCGAGGAAGTGGTCTGGTTTTATTGATCACGACATCGAGTTCATAGTCTTTGACTTCGTCGTATAAACGAAGTTTAAAATAAAAGGCGATGACACCAATAAGCAACACCAGATAGTTCATAGATGAGGCCACGAGGGGCACCGTCGCTTTTGCTACCAGAATGTGAGCGATGATAAAAACCAGAATCATAGTTAAATGACTAGCTGGCTCGAATCTTTCTTTGGTGAACTGCCACCAGGCCTGTTGTTTTGTCATTATTAAGCTTTCCCTAATATTTTTTTCTTCAGGACTTCATACTCAACCTTACTATGGTGGCGTGGGTCCATCGGAATGTCATCAACATGCAGGATTTCATCAACGATAAATTGATTTTTTTCCATAACGCGCTTAATTTCTTTTTTTGCTTCTTCAATGTTTAGATTTTTATCTTCACTTGAAAAAACTGCGTAGGTTTTTTCGTTAAGAGTTGGATCAGCAATTCCTAAGAAGGCCGCTCTGTGAACGAACGGGAATTTCTTTAAGATGATTTCCGCGCGGACAGGGAAGAAGTATTGCCCTTTTCTGTTAATAGCGTTGTGAACGCGACCAACAATCCAAAGATTATTGTGCTTGTCTAGTTTTCCAAGGTCTCCGGTTCTGTGCCATACTATACCTTTTTCATCGCGGATTTTTGCACGGAAGAAGGCCTCTTCGTTATTGAAGTAGCGCTCGCACACGTGTTCACCTGCAACGATTAACTCTCCGACCTCTCCAGGTTTAACTTCTAATTTATCCCAATCAGAACTTGCTTTGACATAAACAGCGTCTTTTTCAATATGAATAAATTTATATTGAAGACCACTATCAAGCGCTCCAACGTTAACACCTGCTTCAACGATTTCAGGATCCACGTCCTGAGTTTCGGCCAGCATTTCTACCGCTTCAATATGGGCCATTGGTTCAACTTCAGTTGATCCATAAAGAACAAGGATTTCAGCGTTTTTAGCGACACTCTTCATTCTTGCGACGTCATCTCTCGAAATAGGCGCTCCACCTGTTACAATGCGCTTTAAGAAGTCCAGGCGAAGGTTTTTTTCGATACAGAATGTCGCCAGGTGATTAAACAGTGAAGGTGATAATGTCGTGCACGTGACACCTGCTGATTTCATCTGAACGAATAAAACAAGTGCGTCTGTCGGTTGTGGTTGACCTACATCGATTGCTGGAATGATTGTTTCAACTCCGGCCGCAAGGTTGTTTAATGAGAAAATAGGGAACACTGGTAAATCTTTATCGCCATCAGCGTATGGAAGGTGGCGGTTTAAAGCGTAATGTTGAGCAGCTAAGAAACGATGGCTTCTGTCGGCACCTTTTGGTGTCCCGCTTGATCCAGTGGTAAAAGTAATAAGAGCAGGATGCTCTTTTTCAACCGGAAGATCACTTGCTGGAGTTTTACCTTGAAGTAAAACTTCTAAGCGAGCTGTGTATTTAATTTCCGATGTCACTTCACCGGCAACAATCTTAATGGGAATTTGTGCGATCTCTGGAACGTCAGCAAGGTAAGTAAAAGCACGATCAGCACTAATCATTGCTGTTGGATTGGCAACCTTGGCACTGACACCCATCTGGTCACGTCTTGCCCATGAATCAAGGAAAGTTGGAATCGCTCCCATCTTTTGAAGGGCAAACATCGCGGCATACATATAAAGAGACATTGGTAAAAATAGAATAACTCTGTCACCAGACTTGATGCCCTGGTTTTTAAACTCAGTTGCAAGAACGGCAACTAAATGATCAAGCTCGGCCACTTTAACTGACTGGTGAGGCAGTGGCGTATTAATATCGCCGTTCCAGTTTTTGATATCAGCAGGGTTAACCCACGTTAAAATATTTCTCGTTGGAAATTTTTCTTTGTGATCTCTCAGGAAGCTTGCCACGTTATTGTTGGCATCGGCCCCATCGAAATAACCAAATTTTTTATTTTTTTTATCACTACCGTTTGATTGACCCATAAATTTCCCCATGGATTCTTCAATTAAACCGGCAAGCTCTTTTGTGTGAGTCCACAATAGGGCGTGTCCACCGTCTTGAAGTAATTTGATATTAATATTTTTAAAAGTAAGTAATGGATTGAATTGGCGCTCGCGGTTGATCCCTTTATAACAAGTCTGATCACCTTCACCCATAATGACGACAACTGGAACGTTGTTGTCTCTTAGAGTTTCTAGCATTTTATAAACTTCAGAGTGTGAAATATCTTTTTCTAAAAGCGACATCGCCAAACGTTCGGCGTTGTAATACTCAAGCGAGTCTTTGATGTAATGATCAGGGGCCTGTTTCGGGTGAGAGCTTTCTTTTACCATCTTCTCAATGCTTTTTTTCGCCAGCATGGGAAGAGCGACATTTCTAAAAAGATCACTTAAAAGTAACGCCTTCATTAGTGCGCCAGGTTTTTTCGCTGGAAACATATAGGGAGCAACGAGAATAACAAGTTTTGTCGTTTTGTTTTGCACAGCTTGTTTAATCGCTTCGACACAACCAAATGAATAACCCAGTTGAATATCAGCGGCTTCAATTTCTTTTGTACTAGTTGCAAGAACACGATCGTAATCGATGATCTCTATATCTTTTAATTGGTTTTTTAGATGTGCGAAGTCCGATCCCTTTCCAGGTGAGCCGTGGTGAACAATCATTTTCGTCATAGTTCTATGCCTTTTTGTAACAACTTCCTGATATCTAAAAATTTAGGATTTTTAGTGTAAACAGGATTAAGTGAAATATTGTCTGCCTGTATCGGTAGGTTATAATTTTTTTTGATAGTTAAAATGGTTTTTGCCATCTCTATTCCTTCGATTCTTGAGCTTTCTTTTATAAGTGTGGCAAAATTCGATCGAAGTGGGTTTCCCAGGACGCTGGTTTGGACTGTTCTAATGATAGCGCCGTTGTCTATTTTTTTATCCATTACGTGAATGGTGAACCCGGTAGGACGGTCTTCCTTCAAGGCCCATAGGTCGCACATGGTTCCACGGTAATCGGGAAGCAGACCGTGATGAATATTGATGGCCGCAATCTTGGGAAGTTTTAGTGTTTTATTTTTATAAATAAAGCGCGTGCGTGCATTGATTAAAAGATCAGTCTCATGAGTCCTAATAAATTCTCTGAACTCCGGTGTATTGGGGTTTTCAAAGTAATGGGTTTTAATTTTAAACTTATCAGTTAATTCTTTGCGGTCTTTGAAAGCGGCCTTTAAAGTATTTTTCATCAAGTGAAAGCCGATGTGCCTGGCCCCCATAAGAGCGAGAGCAAGACCCTTGGCCGTTAAGGCCGGTGAGTTGTTCTTTAGGATCACAAGCTCAAGAGAGAGTTCATTTTCAGAGGACAATTCACTAAACAAACCCTCCAGAAACAGGTTGTAATTTTCAGGGACAAAAGTAACTTCGCTAGTAACTACCAGTATTTTCATATGACTCCAAAAAATCAGTTGTTTATAGTTTAGCCATGTAATGTATTTTTTTCAAAGGCAATCGGTTTAATCCGTGGGCAAGTTAAGATAGGGGGTAACTAATATTAAAACGCCCGAGGAATCTTATGCAGAACATATCGGTCTATCTGAACCAGAAAGCTTCGAATGGAAGTCGTGATTGGCAAGGAATGATTAATAATGCTCTTTTCAGAAGCCAAATCGAGTACCCCATTTCAAATTCTATTGAAGAGCTTCACGAAAACCTGGATCGCGATCTGGAAAATAAGGTCGATGCTATTTTATCAGTTGGTGGAGACGGGACAGTTCATTCTATTATCCAAAAACTTGCCGGCACAGGAGTTGGTCTTTTGGTTGTTCCTGGTGGGACAGCAAACGATTTTGCTCGTGTAATTGGATCAAGCGGTAACATCAAAAAAATTACGCAAACTCTTAGACAAAATACCAGAAAAAAGATCGACTTGATTAACATCAACGGAACTTTCATGGCCACAAACGGTGGTTTAGGTTTTGCTGCTGAAGTGGCAAACGAAATTAATGAATTAAGAAAAGCTTATCCGAACTTCAAAAAGTTTATGAAGTTTTCAGGAAAGAATATCTACTCACTTTTCATTGCTAAAAAAATGTTAAAGAGAGAGATTACAAGTTATAAATTTAAAATTGCTTCAAAAGAATATAATGAAGTTGTAGTGGCACCACTTATTCTGATTAATAATCAGCCAATGCTTGCCGGAAGTTTTGAAGTAGCACCTAATACTAATCATCAGGATGGAACTTTTAATATCATGATTCTAAAGCATGAAAACCGTCTGGAGTTGATTAACTGTTTACTGAATATCTTAAATGGAAATTTCCCTCATGATGATAAGAACTTAATCACGTTTGAAACTGAAGAAGCAAAAATTGATTTGCTTGATGGTGCAGACCAATTATCATTCTTTGGTGACGGAGAAATTTTTAATGCAGCTAAGAGCTGGAATGTAAAATGTCTTCCAGGTGCTTTAACTGTTTTTTCTCCAAAGGATCAGACTGACCTATCTAACTTTAGTGGTCAGATGGTGAGTCTTACATAACTATGAATATCTTAATTACAGGTGCGACAGGATTTTTAGGTGGGTATCTCATTCGTGAGTTAGCTGCTCAATATGAAAATATCTATGTGGTGTCCCGCAAAGAACAACTTTCAAAATTTACTGAATTCCCCAACGTAAAATGCATCAAAGGTGATATCACAAGTTTGGATGTTATTTCACTGGAAGGATCTGAGAAAATAAAATTATTGGATTCAATTGATGTCGTCTTACATGCGGCAGCTTTATATGATTTAAGTGCAAGTTACTCGGACTGCTTCCTGCAAAATGTTGTGGGAACTCAAAATATGCTTCACCTGTTAAAAGGGATGAAAAACTTAAAAGCATTCTATTATGTTTCAACGATCGCCGTTGGCGATCCTGAGGTGTATTTCCTGGATGAAAATCAACTTCCAAAGAGAAATAATTTTGGAGATAGTTATTCAGAGACAAAATACTTAGCAGAACAAGTGGTAAGAGATAACGTGAACGAGCGCTTTGTTACTCGTATCATCAGGCCAGGAATCATTATTGGTGATTCTGTGACACTTGAAATGGAAAAGATCGATGGCCCTTATTATTTCTTAGAGGCCTTCAAAAAATACTCTCATTTATTAAAATACACTCCGATTGTTCCATTAAGCTTTAACCCACGCTCAAAGCTTCCGATCATTCCGGTAGACCATTGTGCTCATTTTATTAAACTCCTGATCGAAAGAGACAACCATAAAGTGAATCTTAAAACTTACCATCTGGTAAGTTCTGAAATTCCAACTCTTATGGAATTCCTGCGCGACCTGAATAAAAAATTCGGAGTTAAGACCCATTATTTTCCGGTAAAAGAAAACCGTATTCACAATTCACTACTAAAACTCTTAGGTATTCCCGAAGAAGTTTTACCATTTATGTTTTCACGAATTTCATACGATAAGACCAGTACTTTAGAGGATTTGCCTGAGATCAATGAGAGTACGTACAGTACTTTCAAAAGTATTCTATTTGGCAAATCATAATCTATTAAACTGATTATTGAGTAAATTATGAAAACGATTCTTTCATTGGCCTTTGCCCAGGATCAATACAATTTTGATGAAGAGGTAGACTTCTTTGGTGAAGTTTATCGAGTCATCCAGTACTCTACAAATTTTGATGTTGAACTCACAGAAAGTTTAATTAAAAAATATGATGGGCAGTGTGATGTCATTTGTATAAGCGGGATTCCGCAAAAGATTAAATTCAAAAAAGGTTTTTTTCTTCACCCGTTAAGCTCACGTTTGAAAACGGCAGCTAGGTACACGCCGATTGTGGACGGACAAATCGTTAAAGACGTTTACGTCCCGTATGCATTAAGACTTTTTCATCTTAAGAATCCGATGTTTTTTAATCGCAAATCAATTGGTTTTTACTCTGGTGGATTGCAGATTAGTTTCGTTGAGCCTTTATCAGAGTTGTGCAACAAACTGGTTATGGCCGATCCGTTTTTCCTTTTAAAACTTCCATTTAATCTTCATAGTCCACAAACGCTGGAAAAGTTTTTAAAGACTTTAAGTCCGGTTTTAAAGGCGATGAAAGTTCAAAAGAATTTTATTCCTGATTTTGATAATAAATCAATGTTTAAAAGTAGAGCACTCAATGAATTTTTGAGCTGTGATATTTTAGTTGGTAACGAAGCCAACATTAACTTTCTTAATCTGTCGCACTTAAAAGGGCGCACATTGATTATTGATATTGTTTCACCACAATTAGAAAAGAAATTAAAAGAAGCAGGGCTTAAAGAAGCTCTTGTTTGTCTTCCTCAGTTATCTGACCCTAAGATGAATTATGCTATTTTAGAAGGGATTATTCAGATTAAAAAAGGTGAAGGTCTGTCGGTTAAACAAGACGACGTCATCAAAATGGTAGAAGAAGTTAAATTCTCTCCGGAGATTAAATCTTTTAATCTGGATACAGATGAAGTGATTAAATTCTCTTTTGTAATCCATCCACTTTCCTCGAGTTATTTATTTAAGCATCCCTACTTAAAGTTCATGAGAAAATACTCAAAACCTCTTGAAAAATTAACTGAAGAAGCACTGACTTTGTCTCCAGGTTTTTACTATGGAAAAATTCAAGGTGTGGTCAGTGAGAAGAATGGAAGAAAGGTCGAAGGATTAATTTATACAATTACAGAAACTCCCAAAAAGATGATGCAAGCAGATGCCAGCGTTATCTATAATAAGATTTTAAAATTATGTGAGAAAGCTTCTACCGCCGGATCAAAAATCATGGGGCTTGGTGCTTACACGAAAATTGTAGGTGATGCGGGGGTGACGATTGACCGTTTAAGTCCTATTCCGGTGACAACTGGAAACTCTTTATCGGCCGCTTCAACTCTTTGGGCCGCAAAACTTGCGGTAGAGAAGTTAGACTTCGTTAAAAAAGTCGACGGACATTTTAAAGGGACTGTAATGGTTGTTGGTGCAACCGGAAGTATTGGAGCTGTTTCAGCAAAAATTCTGGCGCTTACGTGGGATAAGATTATTATCGTTGCTCCTCGTGCTTATAAGTTAATGGAGCTTAAAGACGATATTCTAAAAATCAATCCAAAAGCAAATGTGGAAATTTCAACTGACGCTGATAACTTCTCTGACGTGTGTGATTTGATTATCACGACGACTTCAGGGCAAGGGAAAACCGTTTTAGATATTATGAAAGTAAAACCTGGATGCGTGATCTGTGACGTGTCTCGTCCGTTTGATATTAAAGAAGAAGACGCCATCAGAAGACCGGATGTTTTAGTTATTGCCAGCGGAGAGGTGACTCTTCCAGGTGAAGTGCATATGAATATCGATTTAGGTCTGGAAGGAAATATCGTTTATGCCTGTCTGGCCGAAACGGCACTTCTGGCGATGGAAGGAAAGTATGAGTCTTTCACACTTTCAAGAAACATCAATTACGAAAAAGTTATTGAGATCGACCGTCTGTCTCGTGAGCACGGAGTGCGTTTATCGCAAATCATGGGGCACAGTGGATTTATCACTGATGCTGAATTTGATTTATGTAAAGAGCATGCTGAGAGAAAATTAAAAAAATCTAAATAATAATATTTATAAGTGAGAGTTAAATGGGACAAAAGTATTTTTCTGGACTGAACTATACCTTAGGTAACGAAGACACGAGTGTTGAAATTGAAATGATTAAAGCACTAAAACCCGTGAATGTTTTTTCTATCTGTGGCTCAGGAGGAAGATCGCTTCCGCTAATGCATGAGAAGGCAGAAATCTTATCTTTGTCAGATTTATCTAAGGAACAGTTGAGGCTGGCAGAATTGCGACTTGCAACTTACAGAGAATTAACTCATGAACAATTTTTAATGTTCTGGGGTTATTATCCTTATTCAGATGATAACAATAAAACGGAGCGCAAAAAATTATTTGCTCAGGTCACTTTAAACCCTGAAACCAGAGAGTTTTTCACACAAGTCTTTACTGAAATCGATTTCGATTCACTTTTATACTTAGGAAAGTGGGAAAGAACATTTGCGGTCTTTGCAAAAGTTAACCGCGTTTTATTAGGGGCCGATTACGATCGTATTTTGCGTTTCGATAATCTTGCTGAGCAAACAGAATACTATCGTACAAAATTTCCAATGAAGAGATGGAAGGCCTTAATCCAGATCCTTGGGAACAAAGCAATGTTCAATGCCCTTTTATACAAAGGGGACTTCATTACTAAAAACTCTCCACTGTCTCATTTTGATTATTACTTTCAATCTTTTGAAAGACTCTTCACGAGGGACCTTGCTCAGAAAAGTTTTTTCCTGCAGTTATGTTTTTACGGAAAAGTTAAATCCCTTCTAGGTGTTCCGGTTGAAGCGCAAAAGGAAAACTTTGAGCGAGTGAATCACTCAAAAACAAAAGTGGATTATGTGCAGGAAGATTTTGTGAGCTATCTTGCAAAAGGTGAAAAGCAATATGACTTCCTTTCTTTAAGTGATGTTCCTTCATATTTTCAAGGGGGCCTTGAAAAAGAATTCATGCAAAAAATTAAACCAGGCCTGAAGCCTGGGGCGATATTAGTTTCTAGGTATTACCTGAGAAAATCAGAATGTGATTTAACTGGTTATGTTGATATCACTGAAGAGTATCGCGAAGTCATTGATCTTGAAAAAGTGCAGATGTATGACATCCGCGTTTATAAATATCAATCGTAAATATTTAGTTATTCAACAGTAATCTGTTTCTTTTTAAAAAAAGAAACAGATTATTAAAAAATAGTTCTATATCCTTAATAAAAAACTTCATTGTAATCGTCCACTATCCGAAGAAACCCTTGAACGAAAGCTGACAAGTACGTTAGCAATGACAACGGGTTTTATTTACATGAAGATGAATGCTCTTCTCCAGGCCCTCATTTTACTTATCTTGGTTGCTTCGTGCGCGAAAACACCGGGAAAGACCGATGCAAAATTCAAATTAAAAATTTCATCTCTTACTGATCTTGGAAGTGCTGGTGCAGGTGGTGCCATGCTTTGGGGGAAATCAGATAAAGGGGATATGTTCGGTGTAAATATCTCTACAGGTTCAGAGCTGAGTCTCGAGCTTGCTAATGGATCATGGTCTTTCTGGTCTGTTGCCTGGGAAGGCAAAAATACTATTTATAATTTTCAAGGTCTCACTCGTTGTGCAAAATCCAATTCTATTTTTAATGGAACAGATGCACAGATCAATATTAATTTATCCAATGCGACTTGTGCTGATAGCGATTTCTCTCCGGCCGTAAGTCTTCGTTCTGGAGTTTATGAATTTCCGACTATCTCACGTTTTGAATGTGACAAGTTAAGTAATCACAATGGACTTGGTTGTGGAGTGGGCGATCTCTCTGGCAAAACGACATCAAGAAGACTTCTTATGCCTGCATTTAAAAAGGCAAGCGGCGGGGCCATTGAGTTCAGCGGAGGCGCTTTAGTTTCAGCATGTCACAGTGGCGGCACAAATGAAATGATTGATACTCATCTGCCAGTTGGAAATGGTGTCATTCCAGCGTTTACAGTTCTACAGTCTTTTTTCAGCGTTTCATCATGTGATGAAACAGATCCAAAAGGTTTTGCCAAAGAAAATTTTGAAATGGGATTGAAGGCCACTCCTAATCCAAATGCTATGACCTTTATTAACAACGGAACTTGTAATGGATCCAATTTTACCGAGACCAGCTGCGGACTTTTTGGCGGAAGTTATTCAGCAGGAGTCTGTAATGGTTTAATAACATATGTTCAAACTGAAATTTCTGAAAATGCCTGTATCGCTTACGGCGGAACTTATACCGTGGGCCCAATTAAGAAATTCGAATTGATTACAACCATTCCCGATGATGTTTTATGTAGTGGAAAAAGAATTGATCCAGCTGTTAAATCCCCTCATGTGTTTGCAGCGGGAGTAGGAATACCTGCTAATCCTTTTCGAATTTGTAAAGAGTATCAACTCAATAGTATTGGAGCTGCTTACACTGATAAGTCTTTCTCCCTTCATGCTGACCTGGATATGAATGTTACTTCTGTTTTGGGAAATGGGCCGGTGAATTCTTGTTTAGGCCCTGGGGCCAATTTTATTCCCATTGGTGGATTATATGATGAGAGCTGTAATGAAATTCCTGCAGTTCATTTTGGAACCGGTGTATTCAGAGGGAATAATCACACTATTTCAAATATCAGACTGCATAGTAAATTAAGCAATATTGGTTTTATTCGAGATGGCGGATCAGTTTTAAATCTGACACTAAATAATATTGAAATTGAAGGGACGTCAAACGTCGGTGCGTTTTCGGGATCGACATCTGGAGTGTTATCAAACCTGTCACTTAAAAAATCAAAAGTCAGAGGGCAGACCGCTGTCGGAGGAATTGTTGGGACCTATACTCCAACAGTCGCTGTTTTAAATAATCTAAACGTTAAAAAAAGTTTTATTCGAATTGATGGCACTCAAGGATTTGGAGGAGGTCTGGTTGGCGATACTAAAATGCTTGATATTCCACTCACCATTAATAAATCTTCTTTTGAAGGTGTGATTACTGCCGCTGGGACACAGGTCGCTGCTGGAGGTCTGGTAGGAGCAGCTTCGATCACTCCTTTAACCATTAATGAATCCTATAGCTCAGGAGCTGCTCTTGTTCATGGATCATCTTGGGCCGGTGGTCTGGTTGGTGCGGCACCTCTAGGAGTTAATATTAACAATAGTTACTCCCGCATGAATTTCGGACCTGGCACATATGATATTGGTGAAGGTGGTAATATCGGAGGCCTTGTTGGTAAGTGGGCCATTTTTTCGAATGTCACTAATTCTTTTTATCATGGCTCAATCATGCATCCATGTTTTGAAAAAAGCACTCCTTGTAGTGTTGGCCCTCTTAGTGGTGGAGCTCCAGCAACTGTTGTAAATTCTGAAGGAACACTTCTTTATAGAGCTTGGTTTAGTGGGATCACCCTAGGGAATACGCAAGAATTATCAACATTTGAAACCACTACAACTAAAAATAATTTCATTCAATCCAGTACACCTTCACTATTTAAGGATACGGGAGCTTCATTTCCAAGACTTGCTTGGGAGTCTGGAGAATGTGCTCTTAATACAAATAATCTTTCAGTGGCCTTGCAATCGAAAACAAAAGGCTCGTTAACAAATCCAATTGTTCTTTGTAATAAAGAGCAATGGAAGGAAATAAAAAATTACCCAACGCTTAATTATATTGTGGCCGATAATCTTGGTATTGGAGAAATCGCAGCGATCGATATCATACCTTCTTTTTCTGGAACCATTAACGGTAATGGAAATGTTATTGGTGGTATTTATAATCTGGCCACGACAACCACATCAGGAATCATTGCTAACAATTATGGAAAAATTAGCAATACTATTTTTGCAGCTTCTTATCTCGATATTATTAGTATGGCCAATCCTGCAGCAGGACTTGTCGGAGTTAATCAACAAGCAGGGCAGATTTTTGATAATCAATTTTTATCTGTGAATATAAAAAAGAGTACGGCCGATATGACAGGTGCTGTGGCCGGAATAAATTATGGGCGCATTTATCGCAATAAAATTTCTTCAGTGAGTTCAATCACAAATAGTGGTGGATTACTTGTTGGATCGAATATGAGCGAAGGTGTGCTGACGGGGAATCAAGTCTCCGGGACTCTGACCTTATTAGCAAATACAGATAATATCTACGTTGGTCTGGCCGCAGCGACTAACTCTGGAAAGATTTCAGAAACAGATATCAGTGGAACTATTGTAAATTCAGCAACAGGTAATACCGGATCTGGTTCTGGTATTGGTGCTTTTGTTGGGAGTCATTTTGGTGTTGCCGAAGACATTCTTGTAAAACCTTCTGCTAAATTAATAATCGGAATCGCTGGTCCTACTTATGGCCAGGTCTTTGGACAAGTTCTCGATGGGGCCAAAGTTAAAAATGTATTAGCTCTTAATGAAACACCTATTCCTTTAAGTGCAACTAGTGCAAACGTACAAAGTTTTGCAGGTTTTGGTGATTCATCCGCCACTTATAAAAATTCATATCAGTTAACAGGAAATGTTTTTAGATTTAGTTCATCGCCGGTAGTTGTTAATGGATGCAATCAAACTGGAAATATATTCACTTACGATCTAAGTGCTTTTTTGGTTTTAACATCTCCTTATCTGGATGGATTATATCTTCCAAATATATCTGGAGCTCATGTTAGTTCACGAATTACATCCACTCTTTCAAATGGGATAGGGTCGATCGTCTCTAATCTTGATGATGGACATTTTGTACTTCCATGCAGTGCTGGCGGTATTGCAGTTGGAACGACGACTTTTTATCCGATTAAAACTGAACCTGATTTTAGTCATGCAGAAGTTCACAGCAGTTCAATGCGTAACTTAAAAAGTTTTGAGTATTTTTGTCCTTCAAGTTTATCTGTTTCAAGTTCGTCTAGAACCTATGCATTTTGTGGTTCAGGAGAGCTGAATATGGTGGAGGATGCAGGTGCCTTCGGATTTGGTTTTCAACGTCTTTTGAGTGCTCATAAGACTTGGCTTCAAACTGGATATCCACCGGAAGACAGGCCGGTTTGGGTTATGTCTGACGAAGGATACCCTAAGTTATTTATAGCTCATTAAAGAGGCCATAAGAGCCTCAAAATTAAGGCAGTTTTTTAGGGGTGTTCTCTTGAACATTGCTATAAGTTTATAGGATTAAATAAATCACAGGCACCTGCCGATAACCTACTAGAATAGTATGAAAAACTAGTTGGTTTCTTGGGGTATGTGATGATGACAAAACATAAAATTGTAATTTCGATTCTCATCAGCTTTTTAGTTGTGTCCTGTTCGCAGGCAACTAAAAAAACAACAGCGAAATTAAAATTAAATCTTTCAGGCATTACCAATTTAAGCAGCGGCATCGGAAGTGGTGGCGCGATTTTATTCGGAAAAAATTCGGCCGGAGATACATTCGGTAAAAAAATAAATGCCACAGAAGAAGACCTGGAACTTCCCAACGGAGCGTGGGTTTTTTATGCTTTAATGTGGGGGAACGACTCAACTGCAATGAATGGAAAAGTTCATTGTGGAAAAAGCATCAATCAATTAAATGGAACTGCTGCAACGATCTCGATGTCACTGACTAATGCCAGCTGTACTGATGCTGAGTTTTCTGGTGGGAAGTCTTATTTGGCCTCTACACTCAATCGCTTTGCAGATATTTTTATTGAAGAATGTGATGGGATAAATGCGACGACTGGCTTTAGTTGTGGAAAGCAAAATCAAGGTAGTGCTCTTTCTTATCGTTTTGTTTTTAACAATTATAAAAAAACTGGTGCCGGAATTTCTATAGAAGGTGAGTCACTTGTTTCTGATTGTAAAATGATTGATAGTGCGAATACGACACCTAATATTTATTCTTCAGGATTGCCGATTAACTTCCCAAGTGGAGGTCTCGGAACTCCTTTTATTGGTAGTATTGAATTTTTCATGAGTTCTGTTAACTGTGATGTGAATGATCCAAAAGGTGTTTATAGATTTCCACTTAATCAGGGATTGGCCACTTCGACAGCTCCAGAACATCATGTTTTAGTTTCAAGCAGCACATGTGCACCATCAACTCCTGATTTCACTGGTACTGAAGAAGATAAAAAAAATAAATGTGATCAGTTTTTTGGGACATGGAATGGAACAAATTGTAGTGGAACTTTCTTACCAGTTGCGACTAAATTTGGAGCAAGTGCCTGCACTTCTACTTCTCCTGTGGCCTCGAACATCGCGATCAAGCATCAATTTTCTCTGCCTAGATCTGTTTTATGCGCGCCTTACATAAATAATTCTACAACTATTGGGTCACACCCATTTGCCGGCGGCGAAGGATCAGCAATACGTCCTTATAAAATCTGTACTGAATGGCAGTTAAACCAAATTGGTGAAAGAAATACGCTCTTAGCTACTTACGATAGTGCAAACTATAAACTTGTTAATGATCTTGATATGAATAAAGCTTCAAATCTTCCGGGTGTAGGATCTTATTCAGCTCCAATTTGTTCAGGGAATGTTGGTTCAGGTGTTGATAAGTATCATAATTTAAATCCACTAGACGGGCACCTTTGTGGCTCTGGTGTCCCGACAAGTGATGTTGGTTTTATTGGGACCTTCGATGGTGCCAATTACACAATTGCCAATGCACGTATTACTGCTGAATCTCTTTCTGAGATCGGTTTTGTACGTGTACTTGGTACTAGAGAAAATAATGGAAGTTCGGGGACTATTAAAAATATCAATTTCAAAAATCTTTCAGTGAGAGGTTTAGGTTACGTTGGTGGAATTGCCGGAGAAGTTAATGGAAATGGTTTAATTTCAAATATTAAAATTGACGGTGGTGAAGTTGAAGCGCGAAGCAATTACTCGGGTGGTATTTCCGGAAACTCACAAGGGACTGGATTCATCTTTGAGAAAGTATTATTAAAAAAATTCAAAGTCCGTGGAACTGATTATGTCGGAGGCCTTGTCGGTCAGTTTACTTCAATTTTAAGAGGCTCAATGTTCTCTGGAATTGTGACCACTGATCAATCAAATGCTTCTGTTCCAGACTTTGCAGGAGGTCTGGTTGCGACGAATGCCGCAGGAGGAATGATTTCATCTAGTTTTTCTGAAGGATATATTGCAACTAATACCAATTATACTGGTGGAATTGCCGCAAAAAATTTTGGAACGATGGAAAATATCTATTCAACTATGGCGATCTCATCTTTAAGAAATCAGCCTGGAACTTTTAATGCCGGTGGTATTACCGCTTATAATTCAGGAACTATTACCAATTGTTTTTCAGATACAAAACAATTGTATACTGGTGCTGGGACTATGACTTATTCAGGGACTGTTGTCGGAGCAGGCGGAACTATCAACACTTGTTTTACAGATGCAACGAACATTCCTACAGCTCACGTGGTGGACTCGTATTCGAATTTAAGAAGTGTCAGTTGGCAAAGTGCAAACTTCTTAACGAGTGTGAGTACTCCTACTGCATGGAAATTGGCCGCAAGCGACGGTATGACTCCGAGATTGAGCTGGGAAAATAGAGAGTGTTTAGTGGCCAACAATCTTTTAAGTATTCCACTTCAGGTCTCAACTCTTGCCAGAGGAACTCAAACAAACCCTATCGTCATTTGTACGCTTAATCAGTTTATAAGTATGAACGGACGCAGTTCATCTGAGTATTATCGTATGGCGGATTCAATTAACATTTCTTCTCTCAGCGTGGTAGCGAGTGCCGTTGTTGCTGTTGATACCTTTAACGGAAAATTAAATGGAGAAGGAAACGCTCTTTATGGATTAAATGTTAATATCGACAACGTAATGGACAGTGAAGTCGGAATATTTAAAACGATTTCAAATGGAGCAGTTGTCTCTAATTTAAATTTATATGCTAATAGAGTTTATACAAGTGCTGATAGTGTAAGTAATGTAGGACTTCTCTCAAGCATCAACAATGGTGAAATTACAAATGTAAAATCTTTCAGTTCTTCTATTATTGCCAACTCATTCCTTGGAACTTTAGCGTTTCAAAACAATGGAGTCATTAAAGATTCAAACTTGCAAGGTGTGCATATGGTGGGAGATTCAAATTATGGTGGAGTTGTCGGGGCCAATAATGGAACTATTTTACGAGCATCTGCTGAAGTCAATATTGTAGACTCAATATTTGTACCTGCTAGTAAGGTTGGTGCAATCGCTGGGGTCAACTTATCAAGTGGAGTCATCAACCAAGTAAGAGCTAGCGGACAAATGAATTTAGTTAGTGGTCCACCTACGAAAGTTGGTGGTCTTGTTGGTGAAAATGGCGGGATACTAAGAAACGCTTACGTCTCTCAAATGGATATGAATCTTGCGATTAATTCTTCTGCTAGTGGCATTGGTGGACTTGTAGGAGAAGACGCTTCAGGTTCTATTGAAAATGTATTTTTCGCAGGGAAAATTGTTGGGACACAAAGTTCAGGTGATTTAACAGTAAAAGTTGATACTGATAATACAACTGATGAAAGAACAATTGGACCAATCATTGGAAAAATTAATAGTGGAAGTGTTGCGTCTGCATTATCTTTAAATGATTACCTGGTGTGGGGACCAACTAATTTAACAGTTAGTTCATGTGATCCGGGAACTAATACAATTTCAATGTCTGGAAGTTTTGGTTCGGGAACAGGAGCTCTTGCTCATCGCTCAACACCATTTTTAATTCCTTTTACTGCAGCATCCAGCACAATTTCACTTTCAAGTATCTCTTCTTTACTTGGAACTTGTCCTGCTAATGGTGAATCTCTTGCTCTTTATCAAAGTTACCGCAACTTTGCCGAACATGGAGAGCTGGCCACATTTACTGACTTAGCAAGTCTTCCATACTTCGCAACTAGAGGATTCAATATCACTTTAGACGATGATAACCGTGCCCTTTCTTATCACCTGGCACTAATGAATGGAACACCTGTTCCTGCGACTGCCCCAATCTGGACATTAGAAGATGGGGATGAGTATCCAAAACTTTTGCAACTTGAACACTAAAATAAAAAAGGCCAGCTTTACAGCTGGCCTTCTTATTTCAAAATAATTTTTTAATCTAAAAAATTAAGACCCACACATTACACAGTCTTCTGGATTGTCGATTGAACAAACCATTGCTGCCATTTGCTCTTCAGTAGACTTAGCAACTGGAGCATCATTCTTAACTGTGAACTGAACAGCGTTAACAGCTGCACGAGTTCTTAAGTAATACATCCCCGTCTTAAGTCCTGCTTTCCATGCATAAAAGTGCATTGAAGACAGTTTTCCGAAGTTAGGATCTTCCATAAATACGTTAAGCGACTGCCCTTGATCGATGTATGGACCGCGACCTGCTGACATGTCGATAACAGACTTTTGCTTAATTTCCCAAATCGTTTTGTATAGAGCTTTAACTTCGTCTGGAATTGAGTTTACGTTTTGAACCGAACCATTGTTAGCAATGATTTCGTTTCTCATCTTATCATCCCACAGACCAAGCTTAATCAGATCGTTTACCAGGAAGCGGTTAACAACAGCGAACTCTCCACTCAGTACACGTCTAACATAAATGTTTGAAGTGATCGGCTCGAAACACTCGTTGTTCCCAAGAATTTGAGATGTCGATGCCGTAGGCATTGGAGCTACTAGAAGTGAGTTTCTTACTCCGTAAAGAGCGATCTCAGATTTTAGTGCCGTCCAATCCCAGTTTCCTGAAGTTGGTTTCACGCCCCACATATCAAATTGTAAAATACCTTCTGATACTGGAGATCCTTTATAAGTTTCGTAAGGGCCAAATTTCGCTGCTAGATCTTTTGAAGCTGTAACAGCTGCAAAGTAAATAGTCTCGAAGATGTCATTGTTTAATTTAAGCGCTTCTTTCGATTCGAAAGGAAGTCTCATTTCAAAGAATGCATCCGCTAGTCCTTGAACACCTAGACCAATTGGTCTGTGTCTCATGTTCGAGTTACGAGCTTCTGGAACCGGGTAGTAGTTGATATCGATAATGCGGTTTAAGTTAACCGTCATTTGATAAACAACATCGTATAGTTTCTTGTGATCGTAGAACGGAGTTGATCCCGCTTTATCTACGAATCTGTTAAGTGCTACTGAAGCAAGGTTACAAACAGCTACTTCATCTGGAGCTGTGTACTCAAGGATTTCTGTACAAAGGTTAGATGACTTAATCGTTCCCAGGTTTTTCTGGTTAGATTTTTCGTTAGCTGCATCTTTGTAAAGCATGTACGGCGAACCAGTTTCAATTTGCGATTCAAGAACAGCAAACCAAAGGTCTTGTGCGCGGATAGTTTTCTTTGCAAGTCCACGAGCTTCGTAAGAAGTATAAAGTTCTTCGAACTTTTTCCCAGAGCAATCTGGAAGTCCTGGAGCTTCGTGTGGGCAAAATAGTGACCACATTCCATCTTCTTCAACACGCTTCATGAAAAGATCCGGGATCCATAGAGCGTAGAATAAATCTCTTCCTCTTTGCTCGTCTTTACCTGTGTTCTTTTTCATTTCTAGGAAGTCGAAAATATCAGCATGCCAAGGCTCAAGATAAATAGCGAAAGCACCTTTTCTCTTTCCTCCACCTTGATCAACGTATCTAGCTGTATCGTTGAAAACTTTTAGCATTGGAACGATACCGTTTGAAGTCCCGTTAGTTCCTTTGATGAAAGTTCCTTTTGCACGAACATTGTGAACCGCTAGACCAATACCACCAGCTGATTGAGAAATCAGGGCCGTTTGTCTAAGAGTATCGTAGATACCTTCGATCGAGTCGTCTTTCATAGTTAACAGGAAACATGACGAAAGCTGAGCTTTGTTTGTTCCAGAGTTAAATAGAGTAGGAGACGCATGTGTGAAATATTTTTCAGACATTAGGTTGTATGTTTTAAGCGCAGACTCGATGTCGTTTAAGTGAATCCCTAGAGAAACTCTCATTAACATTTGTCCCGGGCGCTCAACGATTTTTCCGTTCATCTTTAGAAGGTAAGACTTCTCAAGAGTTTTGAATCCGAAGTAATCGTAGTTAAAGTCGCGTTTATCAACAACAGACTTATCTAGGATTTCAGCGTTCTTCATAACAGCTTCATATAGGTCTGAAGAAACTAGTGGTGAATACTCACCAGTAATCGGGTTATGGTAGTTGAACATTGCTTTGATGTTTTCAGAGAAACATCCACGAGTTTCTTTATGAAGGTTAGACACAGCAATTCTACCCGCCAAGGTAGCATACTGAGGGTGTTGAGTAGATAAGTATGCCGCTGTTTCAGCTGCAAGTTGGTCTAGCTCACCAGTCGTGATTCCATCATAAATCCCTTCGATAACTTTTTTAGCGATCTTCATCGGATCGATAAAGCTGCGATCTAGGTCGAAGCATAGTTGTTCAATTCTTTCTGTAATTTTGTCGAACTTAATTGGCTCTCTTTCGCCACTTCTTGTAATAACGTACATGTTAAAACTCCGCGTCTATTGTGAATGTGTGTGATTGTTTCTCTCCGAGAATTCCAGGTCTTTGGTACTCAGAAACTCGTTTTTCAAAAAAGTTTGTCTTCCCTTCAAGCGAAATTAATTCCATCCACTCAAACGGGTTTTTAGTGTTGTAGAACGTTGGTGCTCCTAATTGAGTTAACCAGTGATCTGCAACGAATTCAATGTACTGAGACATTGATTCAGCGTTCATTCCAATAAGTGATACTGGAAGAGACTCAAGGATGAATTCTTTCTCAATTTCTACTGCTTCAGTAATGATCGCAGTAATGTCTTCAACTGATAATTGCTCATCAGCATCTAACATTGAGTGAAGAAGACATGCGAACTGGCAATGAAGACCTTCATCACGAGAGATGAATTCATTTGAAGTACAAAGACCGGCCATCAGTCCTCTTTTCTTCAACCAGTAAATTGCACAGAAAGATCCAGAGAAGAAAATCCCTTCGATCGCAGCGAAAGCTACTAGTCTGTGAGCAAATGATTTCTTAGATGAGATCCAGTTAAGGGCCCACTTAGCTTTCTTTGCAACACACGCCATGTTTTCAGTTGCGTGGAATAGCTTATCTTTTTCTTTTGCGTCTTTGATGTATGTATCAATTAGAAGTGAGTACGTTTCAGAGTGGATGTTTTCCATCGCAATCTGAAATCCGTAAAAACATCTTGCTTCCGGAATTTGCACGTCTTTGTAAAAACGAAGTGCAAGATTCTCGTTAACGATCCCGTCACTTGCAGCGAAGAACGCTAGAACGTGAGAGATGAAATATCTTTCGTCATTGTTAAGTTTGTTTTCCCAGTCATTTAAATCTGGAACTAAATCGATCTCTTCTGAAGTCCAAAAAACCGCCATGTGTTTTTTGTACATCTCCCAGACCTGGTGATATTTAATTGGAAAAAGCACGAAGCGATCATCGTTCGGTGCTAAAATAGCTGACTTGGCATCCTTTACCATAGTGTTGACTCCTGAATGTCTCTAGTATCGTTGTGTGTGTGTATAAAGTTCTTAAAACATTTCTAAAAAAACTTTTGAGCTCCAATGCTCGCTAATTTCTCGTTAAAGATTTGATAAAATCACTCTATAAAATAAAAGATAACAAGATATGGTGAGTTTAAAAACTAATTAATTCCCAGACGAGGGCCAGCAATTAATTGACTATTTTATTTTATCATTTTTCGTAGATTCGGAAAATATGTATTTTTCCAAACACTTATACTAGGCAAAAATGGTCCTATGAATCTATTTTTTCACATCTAATTAAAACTTACATCGAGAAAATTTAAGTGTAATTAAATAAAAAAAAGCTAAAAAAAGGCCGGACCACCACTATATATAGTGCTACAACACCTTCAACCCTCATATATCTTGTAGGGTGTTACTGGTTTTTAAGCGTCATTCCGTAAAGATTTAGTAAAGATTTAGTAAATTTACACCCATTTATTTACGCTTTTTTGATTTCCTAAAGTACTGGGAGTACCATGCAATCTTTTCGAAATTGAATACAAAAGGATGACGGCAAATGTTGATCTCTAGGATTAAGCACGTTTTTATTGGTAATCCACTTACATTAGATAAGTTGGAAGAAGAAAGAATTCCCAAATGGAAGGCCTTGGCCGTTTTATCTTCAGATGCTCTTTCATCAGTGGCCTATGCTACTGAAGAAGTTCTTATCCCTTTATCTCTTTTTGCAATCACGGCGATGGCATGGTCAATACCAATGGCCATTGGAGTTGCAGCTCTTCTTTTAATCATTACACTTTCATATCAGCAAACGATTAGTGCTTACCCTCACGGTGGTGGAGCTTATACTGTTGCCAAAGAAAACTTAGGTGAGAACGCGGGCCTTGTTGCAGGTGCTGCACTTTTAATTGATTACATTTTAACGGTGTCAGTTTCGGTTTCAGCAGGTTTAGAAAACATTGGATCAGCTTTTCCTTTTATTGCAGAACACCGGGTTGTCATTGGTGTTTTAATTATTTTTACTATAATGATGTTAAACCTTCGCGGTCTACGCGAGTCTTCTAACATCTTTGCTTACCCCACATACTTTTTTATTTTTTCAATTCTCTTAATGGTCTGTGTTGGTGCTTATAAAATCTTTATGGGTTATGCACCTGTGATTCATCCGGTAATCCATGAGTCTTATCCGGAAGTGCCGCTGTTTTTATTAATGCGCGCTTTTGCTTCAGGGTGCTCGGCCTTAACAGGTATCGAGGCCATCTCTAATGGTGTTCCTATTTTTAGAAAACCTTCTCAGCACAATGCTAAAGTTACGATGCTTTGGATGGCCTTTATTTTAGGAAGTTTCTTCTTAGGAATTACATTACTTGCTCACGTTTATGGAATCGTTCCATCTCACGGTGGTGAAACTGTCATGTCTCAACTGGCACGTCAGATTTTTGGACACAACGTTTTCTATTATGCCACTCAAGTTGCAGTAGCATTAATTTTATTACTGGCGGCCAACACAAGTTATGCAGACTTTCCACGCTTAACTTCTTTAATCGCCAAAGATCGTTTTTTACCAAGACAAATGTCGAGTGTAGGGGATCGCTTAGTTTTCTCAAACGGAATTATCGGCCTTACTTGTGCGGCCGCATTTTTATTGATTGCTTTTAAAGGATCAACCCACTTACTGATTCCTTTATATGCTGTTGGAGTATTTTTATCATTCACACTGTCTCAGACTGGAATGATTATTCACCATATAAAATATAAAGAAGCTCACTGGAAAAAAGCACTTTCAATCAATGCACTCGGAGCTCTTACAACACTTAGTGTTTTGATTGTAATTGGAATCACAAAATTTATGTCTGGTGCATGGATGGTTATTATCCTTATCCCATCATTAGTTATTTTCTTTAAACAGATTAAAAGCCATTATGTGGCCGTTGGTCACCAGTTAGCACGCGATAGCTACCATCAGGATATTGATCTTAAAACGACCGAGCATTTTACTGCCATCGTTCCGATCTCGGGGATTCATCCTGGCGTTGTGAAGGCCGTAAGATACGCTTTAACCGTGAGTGACGATGTACGCGTCTGTTATGTTGACGTTGATAAAGAAGCGACGGCAAAGATGTTAAAGGTGTGGGATAAGTGGTCTCAGGGATTACCGCTGGAAGTTTTAGAGTCGCCTTATAGATCGGTTTTAAGTCCGCTATTAGCTTATATTGATAAGGTTCATGTTGAGTCAGGTAAAGAAATGATTTCGGTTATTGTTCCGGAATTTATTACGAAGAGTTGGTATCACCAGTTCTTGCATAACCAGATGACTTTTGTTTTAAGAGCAACGTTAAGGTTTAAGCCTGGGAAAGTTGTGACCGCTATTAAGTATTATCTTTAAAATAAAAAGGGCCCTCAATCGAGGGCCCTTTTTTTATACGCCTACGAAATTTCTCCTATTTCTTTGACAAAAAACCGCATCATCCGTCAATTTTGACAAAACCACTCAAATTCTGTCGAGGCCTTGTCGTGCACTGTAACGCCTCACTTGATAAAAATTCGTTGCAACAAAAATTAGTGAGGGTTTTATGAAAACAATCAAAAGAATTATTTCTAAAATTATTTTAAAAAATAAATACCAAAGTCTGGCACTATCGCAGTCTCAATTTTTACAAGTGCAACGTGAGAACTTTGAAATACTAAAAACAGAACTTGATGGAACAGATATCTATAATGACCTGGGAATGGATAAGATTTTTACCTATGAACAATTCATTAATGAAGTCAGCGTTCGTGGTTACGATGAATTCAAGCCTTATATTGATAGACTCATTGATGGTGAGAAGAACGTTCTGTTTAATAATAACTCGCTTTATTTTGGATTAACTTCCGGAACGAGTGGGAAAGACTCAAAGAAAATTCCTTATAACAAACAAATGATTGCGACTTTCAAAGACTCACAACAAATGCTTGCTTCAGTTGTGAATGAGTTGGTGGAAGGCATCGATCTGGTGAATTCTGCAAGATTAACTTACGGATCAAACCCAGAAACTTATGAACACAATGGAATTAGTTACGGTTATATTTCAGGAATTCTAAGTGCTCAGACTCCTTACGCCTTAAAGAATGTCACTTTCCCAACGAATGATATTCTTGCCATTGAAAACTGGGAGCAAAAACTTGATAAGTTAAGTGATCAGGTTATCCCAATAGATATTAAGGTGGCCTCAGGTATTCCTTCGTACTTAATTTCTATTTTCGAATACGTTTTAGAAAAGACTGGTAAAAAAGAAATTAAAGAAGTCTGGCCGAACCTTGAAACGGTTATTTATGGTGCGACTTTAATCGATCCATACAGAGACAGACTTAATACTTTAGTTGGAAAGAAATTAAACTATTTTGGAATTTATGCTGCGACAGAAGCTCCACTTGGAATTTCTATTAATAATGCCCGCGATGAAAAACAAATTTATGCTTTTCACCCGAAGATGCTTTTTACATTCACTGATGCAGACGATTTATCCAGAACAATTGGTGTTGGGGATATTGAAGAAGGGAAGTCTTACTTCGTCAATACATCGGCCTCTAATGGGTTTGTGAACTACACAATGAAAGACATCATTAGAATTAAGTCGGTAGCACCTATTTTAACTTTCGAAATTTTAGGAAGAATGGGAAGTGGGATCAACTTAGCAGCGGAAAAAACAAGTGATGAGCATGTTTTGGATTCAGTTTTAACACTGAATAAAACGCTTTCAGTAAATGTTGACCACTACTTCTTATGCCCATCAAATAGAAAAGGTATTCCTTGTTACCAATGGACAATTTTTTCTGATGAATTAAAAACGAAAAACGAAAAAGAAGTGTCAGATTTATTAGACGCTATTATGTCTGAGCAAAATAAAGACTACTCTGATTGTAGAGAAGACTTCATTCTTGCAGAACCGATTGTTAAAATTGTTTCACCGATCCACTTAAAAGACTACTTCAATGCTAATAAAGACCGCGGCCAGTTTAAAATGAAAACTGTTTTCTCTTGCCCGGAAACATTCACTGAGTTTATCGCACAGGCCTTTCCTGCTCTTTTAGGAAACGTTTAATATGATAACTCCAATCATCTTTTTATGGGCCTACCTTTTAGGTGTGGCCTCGACTCTACCTTTAGGCCCGAGTGGAATGTGCATCGTCAGCGCATTTGCACTTAAGGGGTCTAGAAAAGGTCATACAGCACTTTTGGGTCTGCTTTCGGCAGAACTTCTTTATATGGGGTTAGCACTTGTTCTAAGATGGATCGGAGTGCTGGCCCTTTCTCATTCAGTGGAAGTTTTCTTCACGCTGATTTTTTCTCTCTTTTTAATTATTTTCGGATTAACAACTTTTAAGAATTCAAAAAAAGAAGATATTGAATTCCCTTCGAAGTTTTTAAACGTCTTCGCTATTTCAGCAATGAATCCTACGATCCTTATTTTCTATCTTGGACTTATTATCACCATTGAAAAAAGCTTTGGGCCGAATTTAAGTTCAGGTCTGTTAATTGGATTAGGTTCAGTATTTCTGATGGGAGCGATGAGCACCCTGATTGGACTTGGAGAGATCGCTAGAAGAAAAGGCGATTTTATTAAAAACAATATGGTTAAGATCAAGGTTGTTCTTGGACCGCTATTTATAATTTTAGGAATTGGCTCTGCCATTTATTCACTATAATGAGGTTCACAATGAAAGGCCTAGTATTTACCATTTTCATGTCTCTCTTTTTTATCACTGTCACTCACGCTCGCGCAGATGAATGCCGTGAAGTGAATTCTGAAAACGGACAAACTCACTCAGTTTGTACAATTGAAGGAAAGGATTTTCACTTTTTAGATATCCATGGTTCGATGAATGACCTGGCCTACTATCATGGGAAGTTTTTATCTTCTTATATGAAAAAGGGAGTTCTTCAAGCGGTGCTTGATAGAAGAGATGAATCCCTTGCAGCTATGTCTAAAAGTGACAGAGCTCAATTTCAAACGGTCTACTCATGCATTATGGGAAGATATGAAAGAAGTGTGGGCAAAGGTCTTATTTCAGAATTCGAATCCCTGGCACAGGGAACGAGAGATGGTGGAACTTATGTAAGCGATAAAGATGTTATCGAAGCTTCACTTATGATTGAGCTTTCAGGTTATGTCGATTCACTGATGCTTGAAATGGAACAAAATAAAACGAAAGCGACAATGGAATTATTTTCTCGTTGTGGATTGAAGTTAACTGCGAATGCCGCTAAAGGCGCTCTAGAAAAACTATCAAGACCACTGAGAAATATGAAAATGGGTTGCACGGGATTTGCGGCCTCAAATGAATTCACGCAAACTGGTGCAGACATCCATGGAAGAAATTTCGATACAGGATTTGTCGGAGTCTTTGAAAAATACCCGGTTATTTTAAGACATACTCCAACAACAGGTGTGCCTTATATGGGAATGTCGACAGTTGGTCTTCATTACTCTGGTGGTATCTCAGGAATGAATGCGGCCGGAATGAGTATATCAACTCATGAATTAAGAACAACGAACTACAGAACTCTTTATCCATTAAAACTTGATTTAAAACCTTTTAATGGAAAACTTTTTAAAAGAGAACTGGCCCTGACAGGCCCTTACCTTGCTAATAAAATTTTAAAAGAAGCAAAAAATATTGATGAGGCCGTGGTACTTGTAAAAAGAACGGGGAACTTCGGAGCATGGTCGTTTTTAATCACTGACGCTAAAACTGGTGAAGCGGCTTCAATTGAAATTTCAGGTGACATTGTAAGAGTTGCTAAAAGAGCAAAAGGATCAATGGCCCAGACGAATCACTTTTTATCTCCTGATACAAAAGCAGATAACTTCGAGCACTCAATTAATAAATCTCTTGAGTCACGTGCGAGATTAGCACTGGTTGAAGAGTCCTTAAAAAACAGCAAGGGAAATATCGATATCAATTGGGGAGTTGAACTCCTAAGTGGTCACAGAGACTATTACCAAGGTCTAAGATCTTTTGGGCGAACTGTTTCAAAGGCCTACACATCAATGACTCATGTGATGGATGTGACGAATAAAGAATTTTGGTTTTCGATTGGAAACACATACCCGACAAATCTTTCAAACTTTGCGGGAATCAAAATTGATTTCAAAGCAAAAAAAGATTTCTTTCAATTGATTAACAAAGTTGAAGGGCAAAAAGACTTAAAGGCGAGCATGCCAAATTTTATAAGCTCATTACATGAATACACGATGGCCTACTTTTCATACAACTCTGCAAAGGGTGAAACTGCAATTGGCCTGAAAGAAACGCTAGGGCACTTAGAAACTGCAAAATCGATGTCGATGCTTGACGATGTCCAGGACTTTCCGACATCCATTATGATTTCTCGTGTAGCGATTAAGCTTTATGCAGATACAGGTGATGTGGAATTTTTAAACAGAGCAGACCAGGAGCTCACGACTATTTATACTGGCGACTTCGCAAGTCTGCACACAGCTGAGCGCTCACAGGTTATGCAGGATATAGGAATCGTCTACTTCTTCAAAGGACAGCGTGAGCTTAGTCAAAAATACTTTAAAGAAGCACTGAGACTGCTGGTTCCGTTGCAAAAGCAGTTTCCCGATCACTTCTATTTACAGAAGTTGGTAAGCACGATTAATAATTATGAAAACAACGGTTTAACTGTGGCGGACGTAAAGCTCAACCATCTTGATTTCGCAACAGTTGAATAAGTAAGCGGGGGAGGAATCCCCCTCTTATGAACTTTTTTCAGTAGTACTGTTAAGTGCCTGTCTCATGCGATATTGTCCACTTATGTTGGAATTATCAAAAAAAGAACAAGTTTATTTTAAGATATGTGACAGCGTCCTTTTCTATGAACTTTTTAAAGGTCATTTGAATTGGTCGCTTTCAGATATTTCAAAGCACAGTGGTGTCACTCGTTCGCTTATTTACTATTACATGGGTAAAGAAAAAGAGCAGATCCTTCAGGAAGCTGTTCGTTTTATGCTAGAGCTTTTTTTCAACACTAATCACGAAAAAAGCTTGGGTGTTGAAGAGCGCATGGTGATGGTTCTCACTCAAACCAGACAAATGCCTCATATCTTTTTGTATTACTCTAGTGAACGTATCAAAGATTCTGAGTACGGGAAAATTATCAGAGATGCTGAAGAAGGTCTGTTTGCTTATATGGAAAAAGAGCTTCATGTAGATCGTAAAACAGTTTTAAAACTGTTTTTGATGGAGCTTGGTGCTTGTGCCTTTCAACTTGAGCCAGAGAAGGCCTATGAGTTCTTTAAGCTGAAATAGCAGAGTCATATGAAATAATTCTTAATATTTTTATTCATATGTTTCACAACGAAGGTTCATGCCAACGATTGTATTTTTTATTCTCATCCAAAAATCATTTCACAAGAATCCCCCAGATACTGATCCTTATGGTGAAATATGAAGTTTAGAATCTCGAGCTCACGATAGAGCAACTCAATTTATGCTTATATTAATCTAATTGGAATAGTGTGTTACTGAACGTAATTTTGAATTCGAGGACTTACAAAAAAAATTAATCTTGGCAGGTCGTTTAACCAAGAGCAACCTATTCAATAGGGCCATTATGCGAAAGCAGGGAGGACCAATGAGATTGGCAGATAAAATTCTCGGTGGAACTAAAATTTTATGCGTAGATGATTCTCTTGATGTGGTGGAGTTTCTAAGTACTTTCCTGATCAAAAAAGGCGCGGAAATCACGACCTGTATCTCAGGAGAAGAAGCGGTTACAATTCTTATGAAGGAGCGCTTCGATATTTTGATTTCAGACCTCTCAATACCAGCTGGACTTGATGGCTATGATCTCGTGCATGCGCTTCGAAAAATGGAAAAAGAAAATCCAGATAGGAAGGCGACACCTTCGATAATGATATCAGGTGATGCTTTACGGCCATCTAGGAAGAGACGCTTCGCTGACTTTCAGGTGTATATGCCAAAACCTTTCGATGCAACACGCTTGGTTTACATCATTGAACGTCTCGCTGAAGCTGATGCCGAGGCGGTGAAGATGGGGTCTCTCGCTGGCTGGGAGGCAAAACAAGCAACTGAAGCCGCATTGATTGCTACAGAGGTCGCGGCGGCGGCCACCGCAGCAGCTACAGATGCAACACTTGCTGCACTCAATGCCACGAAGTCGGCAGTGAAGGCAACAGAAATGGCTTCAAAGGCCGAGATGGATGCAGTTACTGCATCTGTCAGTGCACCACCACATCATTCTTGAAATTTTTGCTTCACTATAAATTTATTAACGTCGAAAAAAATCTTCTATCACTTTTTTACTGGTCAAAAGAGTTAGAAGATCTTTAAAAAAAATTAAGGTAACACTAAATTTTTCTATAAGTTTTTCAGGCCAATAAACTAAGAGCAATTTCAAAGTTGTTAAAGAAAATTAAATAAATTAAGATCAATTCTTATTGAAGCAATAAGGAGTTTTCTTTGAGAAAGACATTGATCGTTGCGGGTATTCTAATCCTTTCAACAAACATTCAAGCAGAAGTTATAAAGGACACTGCCAAGTGCGATGGAACAACTGTGCAAATGAATGATTGCTTAAGCGAGAAAATCAAAGCTGCGGATAAAAAGCTTAACGATGAATACAACAAAATTATGGATACCCTTAAAGATAAAAAACAACTCAATCTTTTAAGACAGTCACAAAAGGCCTGGCTTACTCATATGACGAAAGAAATCGAATTCACGAGTTTGTATTTTAGCGGTGGAACTTTTGGTTCTATTCGTGCTGGAAATTTGAAGTTGGATTTCTTAGAGAAGAGAGCTCGCGACTTAGCAGAATTAACTAAATTGTAGTAATAAAAAAAGGCCCTCTTTCGAGGGCCTTCATATTTTAAGCAACTTTCTGATATTTTTTCATTGTGCGACTGAACTCTTAATACGAAGTTCAAATCATTTATTTTCCAAGCGCAGTAAAATTGCTTGTGCAATTTTTCAGTCGCATTTCAAGCTTCGCCTGATTGATCAATTTCTCAGGAACCATTTTCAAATCATTAGTAAAACCAACGTATGAAAGAGTCTTGATTAACCACTTCGTTGGATCGAAGTGAAACCATCTGATCCCATTTCTATAATCAGTTGGGAAGTAGTGGTGGTAGTTATGGTAACCTTCTCCGTAAGAGAATACGGCCATCACAGCTGAGTCTCTTGCAGTGTTTGTATCAGTGTAAGGACGAGTCCCGACAATGTGACAAAGAGAATTGATAAAGAATGTACAGTGGTGAACGAATACTACACGAGCAAGTCCTGCTAATGCGAATCCACCAAGTGCTGATCCCAGGAAGTAACCAATAAGAGTTGGAAGACCAAATCCCATCACTACACAAAGGATCCAGTAGTACTTGTGTTGCCACATAACTAATTTATCGTTTGTTAAGTCTTTCGGGAACTTTTGGTCAACGATCTTCTCTTGATAGAAAATCCATCCAATGTGAGCGTACCAGAAGCCTTTATTGATGTTGTACGGGTCTTTCTCACCATCAACATGGTTGTGGTGAATACGGTGGTCAGAACACCATTTTAAAGCTGAGTTTTGGAAAGTCGCTGCACCAAAAAGAAGGTACACAAGCTTAACAAAATTATTTGCTTTATATGCTCTATGTGACAACAGACGGTGGTATCCACCTGTGATCGACATTCCTGTCACGAAGTAAAATATGACGGCCAATGCAACTTGCGACCATACTAGACCGTTGTTTTTGAAAAACAACCAGCTTAGTGCAATTGCTGCAATTGGAGTAGAAGTTAAAAAGATAGTGTTAACCCAATCAAGTTTCGCAACTTTCTTTTGAGTCACGTGAGCTATATCCATGCCCACTTCTAAATTTGTTTCAAAGCTTTCTGGCTTCATAAGCGTTCTCCCTATGTCATAAAGTGTAACAGGGTGGAGAAGCATGAACTGTAAAACAATTGTCACAATTGGTAGGGAATACGCGCCCTAAATAAATGGCGTTTTAGAGGGGATTGTCTCAAGTAGCAGAAGTCTCACACTTTGTGTCATTGATATTGGCCTAAAAAACTCTATTACTGGTTGGTAGCTTCAGGAGAGTCCAGGCGAAAGAATGAAGTTGTCAGGCAAAAAACACTGTCATGCCCGTCTCCAGTTTGTACACGGGAAGCTATATCCCTTCTGGCGTCCTTAAGCGTTTTTACCACAGATTCCATTTCCGAGGCCCGCATTCTAATCATAACAGAAGCAATATCTCTCGACGATCTTTCGACTTCATCAAATGAGCGCGTGATTTTTTGCAGGACCTGAGTTTGAAAATGTTTTGCAGCGGCCGAAGGGGCCTTTGAGAGAACGATCAGATAATCACTCGTCGGACGAAGTTTGCCTTTATGCATCTCTACAATTTCTAAGCGTACTAATCTCTCTAAACTATCCTGAGCTTCTTCTTCAGTAATCTTTAGTCTTTTAGCAATCCATGCAGCTTCAGGTTTAAAACCCTTGATAAGAGTAAGCTCCATTATTGCAAGATGAAACCAGTCTTTGATCACATGAAAAATATCTGCTTCGACACTGCTGTATCTTGTCTCGTATCGAAATAATTTTGCGCTAGCGATTTGTCTTTCAGTTTTACTTTTTGCACATGTTGACTGAACGAGATCCTGGAAGAAGTCATTTTCATCTGGAGGCAGTTGAAGTTTTTGTGAAACTGAAGCTGCCTTTTTTTGAGAAAGACCTGCTTTCTTTTGCAGAATTAAAGAAAGAGTTGCAGGTGAAATATCCAAGTCTCTGGCAAATGCGCGCAACGAATAACCTAAGGGGTTACGCTTTAAGCGAGCATTGAACTCCTGTTGGATAATTTCAGAAAAATGATTGGGCATGGGTTGCATTTTATTATTTTTATAGAATGGGCAAGGAAAGGCAAGTTTCTATTATGTATTACTGTTTACTGCTACTTGGGGAAGGCTAAACAGTTTGTTGGCAGGTAGATAAAGTTGCACTCGGTAAACCCGATAAGGCCAATAGGTGTCATCGAGAGTGGAGGATGTGTCATGGGAAGATTTTTTGTATTAACGGTCTTAATGGTGTTGAGTTTAGGATTTGGAAAAGATGTTTTAGCAGAAGAAAAAGGTGGAGAGGTTGGTAACCCCATTAGAGGATCGTTTGAAGAGTACTTCCAGGCCCTAAACTCAGATCCGCAATTTGATCGCCTTAAAAAAGCTGCTGCTGGAGATAAGTCTATGGCCGGCGAAGAAGTCGGAAGATTTGTGACTGAGTACTGTATGCAAACTAAAAAATGTTATACTTATCCAGATCCAGAAGGATTTAAAAGTGAGGTTGCAGTAGCATTCGCCAAAATTCATCTTAAGACAATTGAGGAGTCTAATAAAAAATACGCTGAAGCACTGATTGAATTCAATAAGCAATTAAGTGAATGCCAGGAAAAAACAGCGACTCTTTTTTCGCAAGATTTTAAAGAAAGTTGTTCTGAAGAAATTGTCTGCAAAGGGAAAAAGGCAGAAAGACTAAAAGAACTATTTAAAGAATATAAAGGTTTTGAAAAGAGCAGAGTTGGAGTCGTTCACCGAGAACTTAGCGAAGAAGAAAAAATGGTTGGTGGAGAGGACATTTCTTTTATGCTCAACAAACCAGTAAGGGAAGAGAAGATATTTGATATGAATATCGACTCTGTTTATCCGAAATTTTCGATGGCCCCTGTTTTAGGGCATCGAGATCTCAATACACGTGAAAAGAAAATGTTCAGTACAAAAACTGAGGCCATTAACTACAAAGAAGTTAAATTTGATAAAAACTATATTCCGAATGGGATCATGGCCTTGAGGGCCCTAAAATGTGCAGACGAGAAAACTGTGAAAGGTGATCAAGTTAAAATAGATGACTTTGGTTGCCGTATTTATATCGGTAATACAGAGGTCGATAACGACTCAAAAGATAGAAAGAGTTGTTTGGTTCCTGAAGAAAAAGGTCTGTTTGCCTCATTTAAAAATCTATTTAAGAAAAAAGATTCTGTGGAAGTTGATGATAGTGGGCGTAGCAAGGTGAAAGCAGCAGAGATTGAAACATCAGGAGCTCAGCAGAAAGCTAGTAAGGGTTCAGAACGATAATTAAGCGAATAAGTAAAATAAAGGCCCTCTGTAAAAAGAGGGCCTTTTTATTTTAGCGAAGAAAATCTTCTAAAACTAAAGACGTTTCACTTTTTTCATCACGGTACTTTACGATAATTGCACATTGAAGAGTTAACCCCAATTGAGTCGCATAAGCATTGTCCGACTTAACCGGTCTATTCCCCGGAACAACAACTGCGTTCTCAGGAATCGGCTCACCTTTATCAAGCATTCTTCCATTAACGATATCGTACACAGGAATCCCTTTAGAAAGAATTACACCCGGAGCGATTACAGCTCTTCTCTTAACGATAATCCCTTCAACGATAACAGCTCCTGCACCGATGAATGCTTCGTCTTCAATAACTACTGGAGCAGCTCCAATTGGCTCTAGAACTCCACCAATTTGAACAGCAGCAGATAAGTGAACACGTTTTCCAATTTGAGCACATGAACCAACTAGAACGTGTGAATCAACCATTGTTCCTTCGTCTACGAAAGCACCAACGTTGATATAACTTGGTGGCATGATGATGACACCTTTAGCGACGTGAGCTCCACGGCGAACTGATGTTCCACCAGGAACGACGCGAACTCCGTGTTCAAGTCTAAAATTTTGTGGCATCAAGTTGTGTTTATCAACGAAGCCGTTTTCTTCTTTTAAGATACCAGCTTTGAAAGCTTCAAGGATTTGTTGTTTGATGGCCGTATTGGCAACCCATTGTCCGTCGATGAAGTTAGCAGAGCGAACTCTTCCTGCTTCAAGTTCATTTAATGTTTTTTCCCATTCTGTAACTGCAACCATTATAAATTCTCCTTATGCCATTGTTTAATTTTTTTATCTGCTTCTAATACCGGTGTATTGTCGGCCAGGTCTCTATGATCCAGAGGTGCACGAAGCACGTTTGTTTTTAATTTACCTTGAGCGTGCATCAGGTTTTTTACAGGCACTGGGTTAGCTGCGATAAAAAGAGTATCGCAAGACTTTGCCCATAACTCAGCTTCAGCTTTTGATAATTTTCCTTCAAGCGTTTTTGTCACATAGGCACGAGTTTCAACCGGCCATGCATTCGATGCTACTGAAACTAATCCAACACATCTGTGTGGTTGAAAGTCAGGAACCATTCCGTCATCACCACTATACATGCGAGCGTTAGGTGCCATTTCCCCGTATTTCTTGAAATCTTCTACCGATCCACTTGCTTCTTTAATTGCCCAAAAGTTTTTGTGGTTTGAAAGATTTTTAATGGCATTGAAATTCATTTTTACGCCAGTTCTTCCTGGAACGTTGTAAAGCATACAAGGCCTGTTTGCTAAATCTAAAATAGTTTTAAACCATTCAGTTTGTCCGAATTCACCTGGCTTTGCATATAACGGTGTCACGACTAAATAAGCGTCTAAACCTTTTAGTGAGTTTAAATAAGTCACGTATTCAAGAACGTCTTTTTGTCCGAATCCACCAATCCCAGTCATAACCGGAACTTTTAAATTAAGTGATAATCCGAATTCTAAAACTTTTTTGCATTCTTCTTTTGTTAAGTTTAATGCTTCACCAGTTGAACCTAAAATAACAACAGCAACGTCAGCAGCTTCTTGTTCTCTTAAAATCTTTTCAAACGTCGGGTAGTCGACAGATGAATCAGCATTCATTGGTGTAACGATCGCAGTCCATAGTGGATAGTTGTTCAGGTTTTTCATTTTAGTTTCTTCCTTTGAGAAGTTCTTTTTGAACTACATCTTGAAATTGATGAAGTCCGGGATTTAATGTTGTTATTTTGTTAGCAGCAAAAAGAGCGCCTTCAGCGAAAATCTTACGATCCTTTGCTTCGTGTTTTAATGTGATTTCTTCAGTTGGAGTAGATAGTTTTAATTCGTGGATTCCTATCACGTCTCCGATTCGTTCAGAAGTAATATCCACTTCGTGATCTAACCATTTTTTCCAAGACAATGCAGTCCCTGATGGAGCGTCTAGTTTTTTAGTGTGATGAATTTCGTTCATTGAATAGGTAACACCTTTAATGATTGAATCAGCTTCTTTCATAATCAGGATCATCTGGTGAACGATATTCATTCCAAGACTAAAATTCGTCGCATAGATCCACTTGGCGTTTTTTTCTTTTAGTTTTTTATCGAAATCTAAAGGCCATTCCATTCCTGTACTTCCTGTCACAACAGGGAGAGTAGAGTCGAGTAGAAGTGGCATGTATTCTTTGAAAACATCACCTGATAAAAAAGAGATGACAACGTCATGTCCTTTCAAATTTTCAAGGGTTGGTTGGTTTTTAGAATCAAAAATAGTATGGGGAATCTTCCCTTCAACTAGAAGCTCTAAAACTTTTCCGCCGGTCTTTCCTTTACCTAATAGTGCTATTTTCATTAATTACCCAATAAAAGTTTTGTGTAGTCTCTTGATTGCTTCTTCACCGTGAGCACCGTCTACAATAAAGCAGAAGTTGTGTTTACTTGCTCCAAGACAAATCATACGAACGTTGATGTCGCTGATGGCATCAAAGATTTTTTTAGCAAGGCCTGGTGTGTGATTGATGTTGTTACCAATCAAAGAGATGAGAGATAAGTCTTCTTCAACTTGAACGTCAGCTTGCTGTTCAAGATCGCGGATCAGAGCTTTATTTAAAAGAGCTGAATCATCTAACGTCATTGAAACTGAAATCTCACTTGTCGTGATCGCATCAACGCTGACTTTGTGGTCGTTAAAGATTTTAAAAATCTGAAATAAAAATCCGTGGCTATATAACATTTCAGGAGTTGATAAAGTCACGAGTACTTGTTTTTTTCTAAGGGCCATAGCGCGAACCAGGGGGGTGTCTTCCACATCTTTTTTTACCCATGTTCCACCTAAGTGAGCACCAAAACTGCTTCCCACAAAAACTGGAATTTGTGATCTGATAGCTGGCATAAGAGTCGCTGGGTGAAGAATTTTTGCACCAAACGTTGCAAGCTCTGAAGCTTCTTTAAAAGAGATTTCAGAAATCGCGCGGGCCTCAGGACAAATGCGTGGATCAGTTGTGGCGATACCAGCAACGTCAGTCCAGATTTCTAAAATGTCCGCTTTAATTCCTTCAGCTAAAATAGCTGCCGAGTAATCACTTCCACCGCGACCTAGAGTTGTCGTCATTCCATCGATTGTTGATCCGATAAAACCTTGAGTCACATAAACTGTATTTTCGTGTTTGATGGCCCCTAGTTTTTTAGCGCATAATCTTGCGATCTCTTGAGTTTCAGGACGGGCCTTTCCAAATTGATTATCAGTAATTAAAACTTCTCTGGCATCAAGCCACTCTGATTTTGATCCTGGATTAGATTTTTTTAAAACGATGTTCATCGCTTGAGTAAAAAGAATTGAAGAAAGTCTTTCTCCAAAACTCTGCATTGAATCCATGGCCTTTAGTGAGCAGTCTTTTAAAAGATGAATCCCGCGAGACATTGATTCAAGTTCCACTAACATTTCGTTCATGATTTTTAACTGAGACTCTGGAAGCTCCAGATCTGTTGCAATTTTTTCATGTTTTGTTTTGATCTTATTGATAATAACCGATGCTTTTTCCCAACTGCTTTTTTCTGCCGTCGTCGCAAGCTCGATCAAATCGTTTGTCGTTCCTGATGTTGCAGACACAACAACTAATTTAGATCCTTGTTTGAGTGAGACTTCAGCGCTTCTAAGCATGCACGCGGCATCGCCCATAGAAGTTCCACCAAATTTAGAGACAACAAGTTGATCTGCGTTGTATGCTGTTTTCATAAAAAAGACCCAATCAGGTTAGAGTTTGAAAATATTGTTTCGAGAATCAGAAATACATTTTACAAAACATTCTAAAAGATAAAAAATTGAGTGAAAACATCAAATACAGGAAAAATCATATGAAGTTAGGGATTGTTGGATGGCGTGGGATGGTTGGACAAGTTTTAATGGAGAGAATGCTCCAGGAAAACGACCTAAGTCACTTCGAAACGACCTTCTTTTCCACTTCAAATGCCGGTGGAGACCACCCTTTTTCCAAAATGCCTAAGGTCGATCCCAAGCTAAAAGACGCTTATTCGCTTCCAGACTTGAAGTCTATGGACATCGTTTTAACGTGTCAGGGCGGAGATTACACAAAAGAAGTCTTTAAAAACTTACGCAATTCAGGCTTCAAAGGCTTTTGGATTGATGCAGCTTCGGCCATCAGAATGGACGAGGCGAGTACAATCATCCTTGATCCAGTGAACTTAGACGTGATTAAGAAGGCCCTTAAAGACGGTAAAAAAGACTTTATCGGTGGGAACTGTACAGTTTCACTGATGCTTTTAGCACTTGGTGGATTATTTAAAGCAAACCAAATTGAATGGATGACGACGATGACTTACCAGGCTGCAAGCGGTGGTGGTGCTCGTCACATGAATGAACTTTTAAACCAAATGAAATTCGTCACTGACCGCGTGATGGATAAAGAAACAAATCTTGCGAGCAGAATCCTTGAAGTTGAAAAACGTGTCACAGGATTAATGGGGGACCCTGCTTTTCCAAAAGAAAATTTTGGTGCACCTCTCGCTTGTAATTTACTTCCATGGATTGATTCAGATCTGGAAAATGGTCAAAGCCGTGAGGAATGGAAGGCCTCTGCTGAAGGAAACAAAATCCTTCAAAGTGTAAAAGACATTCCTATCGATGGGACTTGTGTGCGCGTTTCTTCGATGAGATGCCACGCTCAAGGAATGACGATTAAACTAAAAAAGAATATTCCAATTGAGGAAATCGAGTTGATGCTGGCGGAACACAACCCTTGGGTTAAAGTGGTCGCTAACAATAAAACCGATTCACTTAAGTATTTAACTCCAGAATTTGCCAGCGGAAAATTAACAGTTCCCGTCGGACGTCTTCGCAAAATGTATATGGGAGACGACTATCTCAATGCTTTTACAGTGGGAGATCAACTTCTTTGGGGAGCTGCTGAACCACTAAGACGTATGCTTCATATTATTTTGGAAAATAATACCAGGGCCTAAACGCTCTGGAAAAATACACGATAATCGACTAAACTTATAGCTAGCTTGCCTAGGATAGGACGAGAAAAAAATCAGGAAGATGTAACAATGTTCAGAAAAAATAATAGAAAATTTTTAGGGCCCCTTATTGTCGCAACAATGCTTTCAGGTTGTTCAACTGGCAGCAATCGAAATCCATCTTCCGAACAAGATGTGACTCTCGCTCAGATTATTGAAGGCATCAGGCTGACTTCTGAAAGACAAAAAACGGACCACTCAATCTGTAAACCTGCCTACGATAGTCTTTACCAACAATTATTTAATCTCGCTGGCGACACAACTTATTTTGACATGAATAATATTGAGGCCATCGATCGTGAAATTAAAGCGAGCTGGAATGCAAGAATTGCTCTTAAAGCAACCTTTAAAGATTTCGATGCAGATCCTGACTGTTTAAAAAGTGCTACCGATGTTTTCAGAGGTCTAAGATACGTTGAAGACTACCTGATTGAGATGCGCGTTTCACTGATGGCCAATGCTCCAGTGGAATACACAAATTTAAAAGGTGAGTTCCCATACATGCTGGTGAACCCAAAATATGAAACTGAATTTAAATCATACGAAGACTTAAAGTCCGGTGATGTGATTTTATCCCGAGGTAATGCTTTTTCATCGGCGGCCATCGCCAGAATTGGCTCTAATGATTATCAATTTTCACACTTAAGTTTCGTTTATAAAAATCCTGAATCACAGGAAACTTATACAACTGAAGCGCACATTGAAATTGGAAGTGTGACAGCTCCAATTATGGAACACGTAAGTAGTAAGAATGCCCGTGAAGTGGTCTTCCGTTATGAAGACGCTGACGTTGCTCACCGTGCTTCGAAGTATATGTATGACCGAGTCCTGGCAAAACAGAAAACAAAAAAGACCATTGAGTATGATTTTTCGATGAACTATAAAGATGACGAAAGACTATTTTGTTCTGAAGTTGTCTCTAGTGCCTTCAAAAAAGTTTTACCAGACGCAGATTACTTCCCGATCTTCAAATCAAAGTTTACACCTGGAATGATTCCTTTTATCAATACAATCGGAGTTCCGGCGACTAAAGAAAATATTGGTAAACTAGATGTGTTTTCTCCCGGTGATATCCAGTTCGACCCAAGGTTTGACCTGGTGGCGGAATGGAGAAATCCTAAAAAAATGGAAGAAAACAGGCTTAAAGATTTCATCCTGACAAAAATTTTCGAGCGTATGGAAACTGAGAGTTACAAAATTGATCCTACGTTTAAAATGGATGCCCAGTCGAAGACATTCTGGCTTCTAAGAAGACTTCCTATTGTTAAAAAATTCGTTGCGGATAAGTTCCCGTTAAATATGTCTCCGTCTCAAATGGAGCTTTTTATGGCCTTAGATAAGCTGGGTGATGCGATCTACAAAGAAGTGGAAAAAGCATCTCTGGAGTATGACCGTCCGATGACGCCTAAAGAAATTTACGTTGCTTTAGACAACTTTTTTAAGCAAGACTTTGAGCTTTATAAGCGTTATAAGAAAGGACAAGAAGTGACGAAACCTTCTTTTCACTTATTGTTTCATCCATAGGTCGTGCCCATTGTCTCATACAATTGAACAAGCGATTTCTGCACTTAGGCTTGGTAAATTCATTCTGGTTTGTGATGATAAATCACGCGAAGATGAAGCTGACTTAATTATGGCCGCGCAGTTTGTGACCAAGGAACACGTCAACTTTATGATCAATAACGGACGTGGATTAATCTGTGTTCCGTTATCCAATGCCACAGCAAAAAAACTCAATCTTCCTTTAATGGTTCACGAACACGTGGGCACATACGAAACTGCTTTTACAGTTTCAGTCGATGTTAAAGCGGGAACTCATACTGGTATTTCATCTAACGATAGAGCGCTGACAATTTCAGCTCTTGGAAACGCTAACAGTGTGGCAGAAGATTTCGTTCGCCCTGGACATGTCTTTCCTTTAATTGCTTGGGATGAAGGTGTTTTGGTTCGTCCAGGACACACAGAAGCTTCTGTAGACTTGATGAAAATAGCAGGCCTAAATCCTGTAGCTGTTTTATGTGAAACGCTCTCAAACGAAGGTGTGCCACTTAAAGGGGCCGAGCTTGAGGCCTTTGCAGCACAATTCCACATCCCGATTATTTCAATCGTCGATTTAATCGATTACAGACGCGAACGCCAGATCTCTTAATTCTATTTTTTAATAAAAGTATTTAAGTAAGCATGAAGCGCAGGAACGTCATCTTTTAGCTGCGGAAAATCCGGCATAACATCAGAGTTTCTTTTAGGTTTATACCCCGGCGGATAATCACGTGTTAAAACACGGTGAGTGATCAAATCCAGACTTGATCCCGCAATCGCAGGCCCAATACTTCCGTCCATTGATGGGTTGGGATTATGGCAAGCAATGCAGTTAGAGAGGAAGACGCCTTTTCCGCGTGACTCTAGAGACGAAAGTGGTTGTTTAGGAACGTCACTTTTTTGGCAAGAAACTAGTGAGAGCATTGCTGCTCCCACTAGAATTACAAATTTAGTATTTTTTAAAATCATAGAATTAGAATTTTTGTACGCCAAATTCAATTACGAAGTAAAGAATTGCAGTTAGTAAAATTCCCATGTGAACAACACCCATAACAGATGTAATTTTCACGTGATCTGTTTTTCCTTTAATCGCGTTTAGCTCTAGAGCTCCGATGATTACAAGAAGAACTAAAAGAAGAAGTTTTCCGTTGTACTCAGGGTTTACTTGAGCTGGAAGGTGAGAAGCCGCCCCCATTAAAAACAACATTGGAAGAGAAAAAAGTGTGTTGTGACGAGAAGCTAATCCCGCTTTTCCTGCAGCTGCAGCAGCTTCTGGAAGAGCAGTTCCACCACCAGCAACTTGTTTAGCTGAAGCGATAACGATCTTTTGATTTGGCCAGATAATCAACCATACGTTTAAGAACATGATCGTTCCTAAAAGAGCTCCAGTTCCGATGAATGCCCACCAAGATGTGTTGAACATTTCTGAACCAAAACTTTGTCCTTTAATTCCAAGAATAGCTACCCCTGAAATGAAAGTTGCAAGAGCACCATATCTGAACCAAGCAAGAACTCTTGGCACTAGTGTTCTAACTGCAACACCACGAGAAGATTTAATAGCGTCGTTAGCGTCTAGTTCTTTGAACCATTCACCTTGAACGAAGTTAAAGTAATAAAGCATTCCAATCCAGATCACTCCAGAAAAGTAATGAATGTAACGAAGAAACAATTCAAGGCCCGCGCCTGAGAATAGTGAAAATGTCATTGGTCCCCCAAAGGTTTAATGTGTAACTATAAATTCATATTATTACTAATATTCAAATGGAATAGCTGATTAAAGTCAATCAATATACTATTTTATAGGTCGTAGATTCCTGTGCGTTTTTTTAAAAACTAAATGAAAGTCTTCAGCTTAATAAAAAAGTCATTCGGACGGAATGGCTTAGTCACAAAATCGTTCATGCCAATAGATTGTAGGGAAGACACAGACTCCGTCATAACGTCGGCCGATAGACCGATGATAGGCGTGTCCTTATTGAACTCTCTAATCTTTTTCGTCGCTTCAAAACCATCCATAAGCGGCATGTGAAGGTCCATTAGGATTAAATCATAGCGAATAGCACGCACGTGATTGACGGCCTCTAAACCATTTATAGCAACGTCTACTTTAAGGCCCCATTTTTCTAAGAATTTTTTAGTCACGATAATATTGACCTGGTTGTCTTCAACTAAAAGGATTCTTTGCCCTTCAAAGCCAACTTGTTCTTTTTGAGATGAATTAGATGTAACGCTCATAGAAATTTCCGGTCTAAGGTTAAAATGAATCGTGAAAACAAAACTCGTTCCTTGATTGTTGTTTGAAGTTACATCAATGCGTCCGTTTTGGATTTCAACCAGACGTTTTGTAATCGCAAGCCCAAGGCCAGTTCCACCATATTTGCGGGTGTGATCGCTTTCTGCCTGAGTAAAATCTTTAAAGATTTCACGTTGCTTATTTTTATCAATACCAATACCTGTATCGCTGACTTTAAATTCAATCACACAAGAGTCTTCTTTTTTCTGCTTTAGGCGCACAAACAAGGCCACTTCACCGGACTCAGTAAACTTAAGTGAGTTACTAAGCAGGTTGTTTAAAATCTGCGTGTTTCGGTATTCATCGCCAATAACTTCGGCCGGAATCTTTGGATCAAATTCCAGGGTAAGTTTAAGATTCTTTTCAATGGCCTTCGGACGGTGAATTTTTAAAATGTTTTCACAAAGATTCTTTAAATTAAAGACTTTCTTTTCTAAAACGATCTTTCCTGACTCGATTTTGTTGTAATCTAGAACTTCATTAACAATATGAAGCAGGTTATCGGCCGAATATTTGATCGTTTCTAAGTCTTCTCTGATTTCTGATTTTGGATTTTCATCTAAAATGATATTAATCATTCCGATAACACCGTTTAATGGGGTTCTGATCTCATGACTCATCGTCGACAAGAAGTTCGATTTTGCTCTGGCCGCATCTTCAGCTAGCTCTTTAGACTTCGTAAGGTTTTGCTCAATTTTCTTTCTTTCTGAAATGTCTCGTACAACTGCCTGATAAATGAATTTGTCGTTAACTTCAATATAGTGTAAGTGCATTTCGGCAAAGAAGGGGAGTCCTGAGCGCAGGCAAAAGCACTCAAATTTCACCATTTTTTTGTACTTAACTTCACGGACCTTGCTCTCAAATAGATTGCTGCTTTCAACTGAGCCTAAGTCTCTGATCGAAAAGAAGTCGTATAAAGGCGTATTGAGAAGGTCTTTTTTTGAGCGTTTTCCAAAGAGTTCTAAACTCTCCGGATTGCAATCGATAATTTCATTGGCATTGAATAAAATAACGGCATCACTTGAGTTTTCAAAAAGTGATTTAAATTTTTCTTCTGATTCACGTAACTCAAATGTTTTACTGTCGGCAATTTTGTTGGCCTTCACACTGATGAGTTTAAGATTTAAAAAGAAGCCGGTAAAAATTAAGCTGAAGCATGAGCCCACTAAAATAAGCAGCGCATTTTGTGAACTATGAGATGTTACATAACGGAGAGTTTCATTCCAATCAATTGTAAAACTGTGATCGGCGAGTAAGACATTTGTAATTCTCGAATAAGGAGATGGCCCCTGTCTTAGACGTTCATCGACAATTTTACTATAAACTTTCTTTTGATCAATATTGCTGTCGCCATCATAAATATCAATATCGATGGCCGGGTATCTGACTTCGGCCACTGATTTAAAAAAGAGATCCATTTCAATCGGCGCAATAATCCATGCGACAAAACGGTCATTTTTCTTTACAGGATGGATTAAAAACGAAACTAACTTCTCAGCTTTTCCGTCCAGGTTAATTTTAATTGCCGGTGATAAAAGCGGTTTATCGCGATTAATGGCCTGTTGAAGCAGGCTGAACATTTCCGGATGATTAACAATGTTTTCAAAGTTGCTGTTAAAATTTAAATCTTCAGGAAAAACATAAACATGAGAAGGTGATTTATCAAGCTTGGGATAAATAATTCCAACGCCATCAATTCCACTTAATTTATCAACCACAGAAATAGATCTGACGTATTCGCTCCATTCATCTTTTTGAACGGTCATCGATCCGGCGACAAAACCAGAAGCGCCTCTGATCGAATTTTCATAAAAACTCATCTTTTCAACCAGGCGTGTTTCAAAATCCTGGATAACATTCGTGATGATTTTCTCATTCGTAAGGTCTTTTTGCGTGTGATAATGGTAATAAACAATGCCGGTCAAAAGCCAGAAGGATAACAATGGCGGCAGCGCACTTTTAAAAAGATTCGTCTTTTTAAATCCTTCCAGACATAGCGCTGTTATCGCTGCGGCCAGCAGGAAAAACTGCATAGAAATCATGTTTTCCTGAAAACTTCCCAATGAAAATGGCCCCGCATGACCTACTAAAAACCAATTTAGTGTCAACGCGACAGCAATAAGCGAATAATAAATCCCCATAACAGAGCCAAAAATGGCCGGGACTAAAAGTGTTAAAAATAAGAGAAACAGATACGGCGCCATAGTCTCTATTTTGAATAAAAGCGTAAATCCGATCGCTATCACAGGCGCAAAAAAATCGAATATCCGGTGCTTTTCACGTTGAGACGCTATAAAGGCCGGCAATATGATCAAAATACTTAAAAAGTCACCCGTATACCAAGTGATGAAATTGGTAAAATAGCTCGTATCCGGGATGATTCCCAAATAATAGAGATTGGTGACGCCTAAAAGTGCTGAAAATATCGGTGATAAAAGGCCCACTAAAACGACTAAGGTTAAATGGGACTGATATTCGAAGAACTCGTCGATTAAATAGCGGAATGAATTGTAGAGATAATATCCGATGTAAGCTTCAACACCGCTGGCAGTACAACTAATAAAATTTTGATACAAACTGCGGTCATGGGAAATTCCCAGGATGAATTTTGCCAGGAAAATAATCGGTAGAAATCGGACCCCAAAAACGATCAATATGGCGATGCTTAAACCGGCCGGAATATAGAACGCTGAAACCTGGCCCGGGACGGCCGTAATTAACAGGGAGAATTCTGCGACATAAAATGAAACGACGCCAACAATGATGGAGATAATAAGAAACTTGGTAATTTCGGCAAGATTAGGCTTTGAATTCATGGTTCATTGTTATCGCATTTTCCATGAAATGTGACCAGTTTTTGTTTAATTTTGGCCTTAGATTCTCTACCCGATAATGGAAGTTATCAGGTAGAGGTGCTATTTGAACCGTATTTGATTATAGAAGCTTAGATCCTTTTGACGTTCTTTTCAACTGCATATCCAATTTTATCTTCAAATTCCTGAAAACCAAATGGTTTTATGATGTGGTCATTAATTCCGTACTTCAATAATGTCATAATATCTTCAACATCATCACGACCCGTTATAACCACGGTTACAGCGGCCTTAGTTCTGGAACTAACCGGATTATTTTTGATAAAATCGATCACATCAAAACAAGTTCCATCATCTAAATTCCAGTCTAATAAAAGTAAGTCGTAATCTTTGCTTAAAAGGAATTTTTTAGCGGCCAGGATATCTGTGCATAATTCAATTTTTTCATGACCGAGTTCCTGCAGATGCAGCGAAATCACTTCAAGGATTTCAGGGCTGTTGTCTAACACTAAAACATTAAAATCTTTTGGGATAACCGGCATCAAATTTTTAACGATTAATTTTCTTAGATTTAAAATGACATTGTTTAATTCAAATGAAAGATCAAAAATATAATCAGAATTTAATTCATAAAATTTGTTATCTACTTTTTTTAGATTTGTAGAAAAAATAGATATCACCGACTTTTTATACTTTGGATTTCTTTTTATCTGATCGACCAAATCGATGGCTGCACAATCCTTGTATCTTTCTTCGACAATGAAACAATCAATTTTGTCGGCATTGGTAATTTTTAATAAAAAATCACTAAAAGTCGGCGCGATAATGAAATGAATATTGGGTGCAATTTCTTTTAATTGTTCACTCAGAGTTATCGCCTCAGTTTCACTGTTAAAACAAAGTGCAATATTAATCTGTTCTGAAAATAGCATGACCCCTCACCTACTAAAATTTGCCTGTTTATTTAAAAACTTTTATTCCGTATCGTATGTATTACAATCAAAGTTAACTATGAATACTCCAGTAAGAAAAAATGATAGTTCTCTTAAAGTTCACAATCAGGGTTCATTTAATTATAAACTAGAGTATGAATTCTTTAGTAACTTTGAGTCCCTTCATACACGTAAGTCATATCGTATCGACATCACTCAGTTCTTTGAATTCCTAAAGGAAAACTTTAGAGAGGTAAACGGCTATACTGGAGTTGAGCGAGTGCATGTTGTTGCCTTCAGAAATTGGCTTACCGATAATGGACTTGCCCCAAAAAGCATAAATAGAAAGATAGCGGCGAACTCTAGTTTCTTTGATTTTTTAATCGAAAAATCGATGATTCAGTTTAATCCCTGCTCATCTATCAAACGTCCACGACAGGAAGTTGTTCAGCCAACTAATGATCTTAGTGATGATCAAATTTCTGATTTACTCTCCCTTATAGAAGATCTAAAAGGCCCAGGACTATTGCATAAAGCGGTGATTTACACGCTTTTTACAACCGGAATTAGAAAGGCAGAATTAATCAATCTTCGCCGCAAGAATTTCAGCATCCGCGATTCACATTATGTGATTGAAGTACGCGCCAAAGGCGGAAAGCAATTAACAAAAGTTGTGCATCCGAAATGTGCTGAAGTGATTTTAGAATACATCAATCACCTGGAGAGTTCAGGTGAAAAAGTTCATGCAGAAGACTGGATTTTCAGGCCTTCAAAAAACCCGCTTGAGCCTACTCATATTATTAAACCTCTCAATCCTAAGTCTGTAGACTACATCGTAAAAACTTGGTGCAAGAAGGCCGGAATCCATCACAGGATCTCTCCCCATTCAGCGCGCGCAAGTTATATAGGATCGGCCCTCGATGCTGGGATTGATCTTTATAAGGTCTCTAAGGACGTGGGGCATGCTTCCGTTAAAACCACTGAAGAGTACAATAAAAGACGCCAAAAAATGGAAGACAGCCCGGTCTTTGGATTAGGGTTCTTAAAGGCCAAAAAAGAGTCATAAGCCACGATATTTGGGCGCCCTTTTCCCTAAAAACCATCGAAAATACAGTTTTTACAGGAATAACCGATAAGTTTGGTAGAATAAACTATCGGGGTCTATGAAAACATACTTCATCATTATCTTCATTCTTATGAATGCCATCGCGATGGCAGCAGATTCTACGCCTAAAAAAAATGACGTGAGCGGTGGAATTGTTATTAATGATTCTCTTCAAAAACTTATGAAGATTGAAGGTGTCGAGCCGATCTATGCCGATTGCCAAAAACGATATGCTGTAGAAACAGAGACGCAGACAAGCGATACATTTACTTGTTTGTGGGATGCCGTTAAAAAAAATACCGCACTAAAAAAGCAAGTTCAGGAAGTTTACGCTCAGGAATTAAAGGGTGAAAAAACTGCTCCTGAAGAAGGGCGAGCTCCGGCCAGCACTTCACAATTAAGTCTAACAGCTAGAAAGGCCAGTATCGCAACTGACTATGAATCTGATCCAGCGGTAGCGGCACTCTCCGATTATTATGGTAAAAAACTGGATGTTATTTTAAATCCTGACGTGGCATTAACTGTTGAAGAAAGAAAAAAGAATACCATTCTCTCAGTTGATCACAGACAGTTTATCGATCTTTATAAATCAGAACTTGGTAAGACGATCATCAGTGCTTTTACTTCTTACTGTCTTGATACCGTCCCGGATTCATGTGCTTGCTCTCAAGCAGAGCAAAAAGTATGTGTCGAAGATAAATCAAAATGTACGTGTGAATCTTCAAGCTGTGTGATCTCTAGTGACGAAACTCAACGTAAAAAAGACCGTGAATCTAACTTAAAATCTCTTAGATCAGCTGACTTAAAAAGTAATAGTTCTGACGGTATTAAATGGAACATGTGTATTGGTTCCGTTTCTAAAGCATGTGTTAAAGACCCTTCTTCTGATCATGCCGAGACCAGTAAGAGGGCCTGCCTGATTATGGACTACGTGAAGTCTGCCAGAAAAAACATTATGGTCGCCGACACTCAACTGACTTTCTATAATGATTTAAATTCTACTCAAACGGCCAATATCGCTTCAAACATGAAGGCCATCACTGATCTTAAAAAGACTTCATCAGACGCTTTACTTGATATGACTTCTACAGACGTCAAGACGGCGCTGGAAAAGCCTCTGAACAGCAAGCTCAAAGATCTTGAAGGCTGTTATAAAGACGGCGTGATCGTCAATGCGAAAGCTTGTGAAAAATACCTGAGTGTTAATAAAGATGAAAATGATAAGGCCCTGGCAGAGCTTGGTATGCGCCAGATTGCTCAGGAAAGTATTTTAGAAGAAGAGCTTTCTTCGTCTCCTCAAAAGGTTAAAGATTATTTAAAAGAAGAAGGATACAGCAAACAAGAAATTGAAACGATGACTGCCGATCAAAAAAGTATTGATCAGGTTAAAAAAGAAATTCTTGATCGTTACTCCAATCAAAAAGCTGCCATTATTAAAGAAATGGCCGAACGAATTGCCGCTAAAACATCCGCGACTGACGGCAAGATTGAAAACGTTGATGCCAATATAAATAAACTTGATAAGATCAAAAAAGAGCTGGAATCAAGAAGCTCTGATTTACAGAACCTGGTTTACTTCAACAACGTGGTGTCTTCATACCTGGAAGTTGATGACCGCAAAGGAAATAGCTCCCGCAACACGGCTTCGTTATTTGCTGAAGCCAACTCTCTTGAAGATGATCAGGGCAAGCTGATAAAAGATCAAATCAAGAACGCAAGTCTGAAGGACCAGAAAGGAAATGCTGATACCACGAACCTTGAAGTTAAGACGATCAACGATGCCTTCCTGAAATATTCAGTCCAGAAAGATAAAAATAAATAAATTTTTTTTGAAAGTTATAGGAAGTTGATAAAGTTCTGATTGAACTCAGAGTACTTATCGCTGGTTCCACAGGTCTGTTGGATCGTATACTTCTCATCCATTCCCAGGATTCCAGTGCTCGAGTCCGTTCTTACCTTGATAGTTTCAGCACTCGTAATCTTCATCGCACCGTTAGTTCCGGTTGGTGTAAAATAACGGAGAGTATAGCTATCAAGAGTGTCCTTAAAGAATCTAATTTGAATTTTTGTCGACGTTTCCGTCACTGTATTACTAACTGGTTTATTGCTTCTGATCTTCGCACATAACTGAGTCAGGTAACCTGTCGTATCTGTCTGAACTGTTTTTTGGAAAGGTTTAGCTGTGTCCGGCTCCATAGTCATAGGAACAGTCAGGGGCTTTAGAACAGCATTCACTGTATAACTTGTACGAGCGTCTACACAGTTTCTCGAATCGATATTATAAATGAAACTTCCAGCATTATAGGTTTGCCCCCTGAAGCTTGAACTCTTTGATTGATACGCGTAACAAATACGAGTAGCAATCGATCTTTCTTCAGTTGATAAATCCTGAACTACTGACATTTGAGCATTATTCGAATATCCTGTGGGATCTTTACTACCAGCTCCACCGCAACCAGCTAGTGCCAGCATGAAGGTTGATGTTAAGAGTAAATGTGTTCTACGCAAGTTGCTCATAGGCACAGTATCGGTACTAACAAAATTTAATTAATAGAAGGCCATATGGATTTCACCGGAAAATTAGGAAAATATAAAATCATTGAAACTGAAGATCAGACAAAAACACTTTGGTCGGAATTCTTCAATGAGGCCTGTCACAATCTTTCCGGCGCTTACGATGAAACAGTTTACAACTATATTTTAGGTTGCCACGTCGATGATCAACTTAAGGCCCGCCAGAATGTTCATGTTTTAGATGTGGGTTTCGGTGTGGGAATTGGTCTGAAGGCATTTATAGACGAAGTCATGAAGCACGACTCTCACAGTTTGGAGCTTAGTTACACTTCCATCGAACTCGATGAAGTTCTTTTTTTATGGTCGGCCAAAGAAACATTTCCCGATTACGTTTTTCATAAGCAAAATGAGACTTATGTCTGTCAATTAGATCTTAAAGCAGACACTCGCCTATCGATTACAATCTTTATCGGCGATGGCCGAAAGACTCTTCCTGAAGCATTTAAGTTAGGTTTATTGCCAAAATTCACGGCCATTTTTCAGGACGCTTTCTCCCCTAAAAGAAACCCTATGCTCTGGACGGTTGAATGGTTTGATGACCTAAGGATTATGTCTGCACCCGAGGTTTTTTTATCAACTTATAGCGCTTCAGAAAGTGTCAGGAAGTCTATGATCGCCTCTAGATGGAAACTCGAAAACAAAAAAGGCTTTGGTCAGAAAAGAACGATGACTAAGGCAAGACTCATTGGAGTAACCGACGAGGCCATTGCGGCAGATCTCTCCAGATCACCTGCGCTTGAATTAAGGGATAACTAAGCTAAAATAATAGAGACAAGTAAGATAGTTTTTTCAAGGATAGTCTCTTATGGCACAAGTCATTCTTATTGAAAGCAACAAGACGATGAATGATTTAATTTCAGTTAACCTTACAACTTATCTTGGAGTTGATCTTATTCATCGAACAAATGCACAAGATGCTCTCAACCTGCTGGCGATTTTACCAAGCATTGATTTGATCATTACCAACTCTTTTGTCGACGGCGAAGACTCGGCCAATATGATTAACGATTACCTGATTGAAAACCAACTCGATATCGGCCTGATTGTTTTGGGAGGTAAAACGAATAAATCTTCTGAGCACACTGTTCACATCCCCAGCAATACTGACTGGGAAAAAGTCATCCAGACAACGGCGAAGATTCTAGGGATCAATGAAGAGGTTCTGGCGAGAAAGGCCGTGCCTGACTACGTCTCTATCCCGGTAAGATATTTTTTCAATCTCGATTCAATTAACTGCGATGTCTTTATTCGTATTAAAAAATCTCCGACTGAATTCCAGTTCGTAAAAAGGATTCATAACGGAGACGCGATCTCCCTGGAACTGATTCAAAGATACCAGGAACAAGGCCTGGAGTTTTTCTATATTCCTAAAGAGCACCATAGAAACTTTACGATCTTTTTATCCAACCGCCTGGTTGATAAAATCGAAGCACCGGGAATCGATGAAGTACAAAAAATTCAAGTCATGGGAGAGTCTTTCGATATAGCCACAAAAGAAATTGTGACGTTGGGCTTTAACAGCGAGACCATCCAGTTAACTGACACCATCATTGAAAATATGATTAAGAATTTTCAGAAGTCTCCAGAAATGTCGGGGCTACTTCATAAAGTTATCAACTCAAAGACCGGACCTCTTTACCAAAAAAGCCATATGACTTCTGTCGTGGCCTCTGAAATGGTGAAGAACTTAAAGTTCAGTGATCCTCTGGCCTTTGAAAAAATCGCCTTTGCTTCTTTCTTTCACGACATCATGCTGACAGAACGAGAAGACCTGGCAAAGATCAACTCCTTTGAAGAACTAGAAAAGGCCCACTTGTCTGAAGAAGACTGGGACCTGGTGTTCAACCACGCTAACGAGGCTTCTCAATTGATCAAAAACCATCCTGAAGCGCCGCTGGGGGCCGATGAAATCATTCGCCATCATCACGGTGCCTTTAACGGAAAAGGCTTCTCAAATGCCATCGAAAAGCTCCCTGATCTTTCTAAGATCTTTATTATCGCTCACCATTTCACACTTGAGCTGATGAGATTTAAGGAAATTGGCGGACAACCAAAACCGGTCACTGAAGAACTATTCAGACGTTACCCGAGCCCGGATGCGGCCCTTATAATTAAGGCACTTGAGCGTACTCTTAAGAAGAAGAAATAGTTACAAAACGCTTTTCCAATGGTATTTCATTAGGGATTAATTAATTGGGCCTTGCCCAAAGAAGAACCCCTCTATGAAAAAGCTTTCCATTAATGGTGTAAGTTTAAACTTTATTGAAAAAAATATTGAGCAGGAATGCGCCATTATTTTTCTTCATGGCAACTCTCACTCTCTAAGAACTTTTTCAAAACAAATGGAATCACCTCTTCTAAAAAACTACCGTCTTGTTTTTGTAGACCTACCTGGTCATGGCGAGAGTTCAGCGCTGGAAACATATTCTGTTAAGATTTTGTCACAAATCTTGTCGGAGTTTTTAAAAACTCTAGAAATTAACAAATTTATTTTTGCCGGCCATTCACTGGGTGGGCACGTTGCGATCAACTTTTTAAAAACAGAAATTAAGCCTTACGGATTATTTTTATTTGGAACACCTCCGCTTAAAAACCCCTTTGATGCTAGGGCCTTTACTCCTAATCCCAATGCTTTTCCTATGGGAAAAAGCGAATCCAATTATGTAGAAATCTCCACATTAATGGATGAAATGAATTATGTCGGGCCTGAGAAAGCCATCGCAATTGGGGATTTCTTGAACACCGACCCTAAATTCCGATTAGGTATTTTGGAGGACGTCACTTCCTTCAAGAATGAAGACGAGGTAGAATTAATTAAGAGTTTCAATGGCGCCGTAATGTTTTTACTAGCAACAAAAGACTCTCTGATTAATAATACTTATATTAGTCAGGAATGTTTTTCGAATTTAAGTCAGGTTCATTTTAATGAAATTGAAGCCGGACATTCACCTCACGTAGAAATGGATGTAGACTTTAATCGAAAACTGGCAGAATTTTGTAATAAGGCCTTTAACGAAAAAATAGAAATAGAATTTAAAAATGACCGCCAACATGAGAGAAGTCAAAATGAGCAAAGAAATTAACAGTAGCATCGCTGTTTTATTTAAATCAACCCGTAAATTTCACCGTCTGCAGCAGACAGAATTTTCGGCCATTTTAGGTGTTACTCAAGGGACAATTTCAAAAATTGAAGCTGGATCAATGAGCCCTGAGCTTGGATTATGGTTTAAATTCCTTCGTGCTTTTAATATTCAGGATCCATACTGCTTCACATATTATGGACTAGAGCTTAACGAAAGCGCTTTCCAAAATCTTAAAACTGAAGGGGCCGCTCTGGCGTCAGGATTTGATTTCTCAAAAGGGAACTACATCTTCAGCGTAAGAAAAATTCGCCCTCTTTTTGATTTCCTGGTCAAAAACCATAGCAAGACATTTGAAGCATTCTTAAAACAAAATGGAATTGCTAAGGAAATTTTCTATATTTTAAATCATCCAATCACAACGGAGCTTGCTGATACGTTTTTCTCATTTTTGGAAGACAACAAGATCAACGCAAAATCAGTGGCGCTACTAGACCTGAACTTCGATCACGCTCTTGGGCGTCAGATGAAGCAATTGGCGTCTTCAGAGTCTGTAGCTGATCTTTTTACTATCATCAATAATGACGAAGACAGCATTCTGGAATACGAATTCACTGGAACAAAAGGTGAGTACTTCGTTAATTTAAAGAAAAAGAATCTTCCATTCATGAAGTCGCTTGAAAAATCAGACCTGGTTATGAACTACAGCTTCCTGTATCCATTCCATGTGATGAAATCGACAAAAAGTATCAAAGGAACAGGTCCTGCGATCCACGAAATTAAAAAAGACCAGAGATGGCAAGTCACTTACGCTTCATAAAAAACACAATTCTAAAAGGCCAAGAATCAAAGAGAGATCCTTGGCCTTTTTAGTCTAAATAAACAAACCTTATTTTTTCGTTAATGGGCAACATGTCCCCCCTTGACGTATTCGTGGCGGAATATAAAATTCCTACTAAGGTACATTTAGGAGTCCATAACTAATGCTTACTTATTTGCATGATATCCGCAATAAGCTAACACTTATTTCAGGCCATACGGCCATTCTTTCCAAGAAATATGGAGAGGAGGATTTTCACGCGATCAGAACAAACCTCATTCGCATTAATGAAATCATCAATGACGCCTACAAATTTATGCAGGAAGGATACGAAGAGTGCAAACTCTCCTTCACTTCGATTGAATTTATCCGCCAAATGGATTTATTAACAGAAACGATCAGCTTTCTTTATCCTATCGAAGTCATCAACGAAACACGCGACTACAAACCGAAATCTGACTTTAGTATTGATTTCAATATCAATTTAGTTTTTCAGGTGATCGAAAATGCCATCGACAATTCCCTTAAAGCAAAGTCGACAAAATTAATTATCAGACTCCTTGAAACCGGTAACCATTGTGTTTTTGAAATCGTTGATAACGGCATGGAAAAAAAACAAACTGAAAACAGTTTTGAAGAAATCTCTATTATCCCGCACGGTATTGGCAAAGCAATTATGAATGACAACATGAAGAAGGTTAACGGGAAGATCGAATGGGGCCGTCGCATTGATAACTCAGGCATGATTGTCAGATTATACTTTCCTAAAAAAGCTTAAATTCGCTATCATAGTGAATATGAATAATCCCATCACAAAACTTTTTAATGTTAAATACCCTATCGTTCAAGGTGGTATGGTTTGGGTGTCTGGTGCAAAACTGGCGGCCGCTGTATCAAACTCAGGTGGCCTGGGTTTAATTGGTGCAGGCTCTATGAAGCCTGATCTTCTACGCACTCACATTATTAAGGCACAGGGGCTAACGAATAAACCTTTTGGTGTGAATGTTCCGCTACTCTATCCTGGCGCTCAAGAGCAAATTGAATTAGCGCTTAATCTTGGAGTGAAAATCTTTTTTACTTCGGCCGGATCTCCTAAGAAATTTACAAATTTTTTAAAAGATAAAGGGGCCACTGTCGTTCACGTAACTTCTTCGCCCGAACTTGCCGTTAAATGTGCTGATGCCGGCGTGGATGCTATTGTTGCTGAAGGCTTTGAAGCTGGTGGCCATAATGGGCGCGAAGAAATCACAACACTCACTTTAATCCCCCAAGTAAGATCTGCTGTAAAAATCCCGTTGATCGCTGCCGGTGGAATCGCTTCTGGAAGCGCTATTGCCGCTGTCCTTGCTCTTGGTGCCGACGGTGTTCAATTAGGCACGCGCTTTCTTATGACCCGTGAATCAAGCGCTCACGACAACTTTAAGAAGCTTGCTTTAAACGCACTTCCTCACTCAACTCAAATGGCGATGAGAAGCACTGTTCCCGTCAGGCTTTTATCAAATCAATTTGCTCTTGAAATCAAACAAATTGAAAATCAGTACATGGGCGATGAACTCAAAACAAAACTAGATGAGCATCTTGGAAAGTATCGTGCGATGAATGGAATGCTTAATGGTGATGTTGATCAAGGGGAATTAGAAGTTGGTCAGATTGTCAGTTTGATTAAAGATATTCCGTCTGTCGAAGAAGTCATGAAAGAGTTAGTTAGCGATTACCAAAAAACTCTCTCACGACTACCTGTCAGTTTGTAAATTACATAGCTTTTTTAAGGGCAGCAATTCTCACGTCTAATGGCGGGTGAGTTGAAAACAATGCCATGAAACTTCCCTTTGATGAAATTTGCATCGAACGGAAATTTGGTTCTGCTTCATTCTTACCTTCCGCTAATTGTGGGTAAGCTCTCTGAAGAGACTCAAGTGCAGCAATCATTTTTTCTCGTCCAGCAAGATCTGCTCCGCCTTTATCTGCACGGAACTCTCTGTAACGAGAAAACCATGCGATGATTGGCATTGCTAAGAATCCGATGACAACATCTAAGGCCATAGTGATAAGCATATTGGCCCATGGGCTTTGCGGCTCATCTCTATCGTCGCTTCTCATTGCTTGAGAAATAGCGAAAGCAATAATTCTAGATAGGAACATAACGAAAGCGTTTACTACACCTTGAACCAAGGCCATCGTAACCATGTCTCCGTTGGCAATGTGGGCCACTTCGTGAGCTAAGACTCCTTCAACTTCAGCATCATCCATACGAGTTAAAAGACCAGTTGAGACAGCAACCAATGAGCTGTTTCTTGATCTACCTGTCGCGAATGCGTTTACATCCGGAGACTGATAAATACCAACTTCCGGCATTTCTGTTAAACCAGCACGTCTTGATAGACGGTGAACTTTTTCAACGATGTTTCTGTGTGGGCCTTCAAGAGTTACGATCTGAACTCCCATTGTCCATTTAGCAAGCATCTTTGAAAGGCATAAACCGATAAGTGAACCACCGATACCCCAAAGTAAACAAAACGCCATAAGGGTTCCGTACTGGATTCCGCCTTGAGAGATATAGTGTCCGATACCAAGAACAGACATGATGGTACTAATCGTAATTGAAATAAGTAGCGATACGGCCATGAAAATAAAAATTCGCTTCATTTAAGCATTCTCCAAAAATATATTTGTGACAGTATAAAATGTAACACGGCCATTTGAAAAATAAATTCAATAATCTAAAACAAATGGTTCACTTTAAACGTACTGAATTTAAATATTGTTCGCCAAAACCGATAAAAGCCATTCTGGAGCGTCCAGTGGGATATCGTGGCCAGCGTCTGGATGGATATGTACTTGTGCCTTAAGAACCTCGGCGAGCTTTTTTGAGCAACTTGAATGGACTAAGCGGTCTCCCAAGGAATAAATCACATGAGTGGGTACTTCGGATTTTCTGAATACCTGAAAACTGCGTCCGGCAAAGAGTTGATTTAAACTCGATCTTTTAGAAACCGGGTGCTCGAGTTGGACTTGTTTAAAGTACTTTCCTAATTCTTCTTTTTTTTGATCAGTAATGAGATTCGTCGTAATACTTAAAATAAGCTTTTCTTTGTTTTCAAGGTCACTAGTCATCAAAACTTTTAGCAAGACTCTCCAGTGACTTAAATTGAAGCGCTCATTAGCTGTTGAGAGATTGTTGGCAGAAGAATTAATCGTAAAAACTTTATGGACTTCACCAGGGTACAATTCGGCCCAGCGAAGAGCGATCATTCCGCCCATTGAGATACCGATTAAAGTGATCGGCCCCCCTTTAGGTAAATGCTTACGTAAAAATTCAACATAGTGATTGATGTTTGTAGGGGACGTGAGAGCAGCATTCTCACCTGCTCCAGGCAAATCTAAAGTAATAACCGGTATTCCGGTTAAGGCCTGAAATTTTTCCGGCAGTCCATCCCAATGGCGGATTTCTCTAGTGAGTCCTCTTAAGAAAAGTGCTCTCATGATTTAGTCGTCCATGTTGTCGTGTTTTGCATTAGTCTGGTGATGAATTCAATCAAGATATAATGCCTTCTCATCGTTCTTTGGAATCTATGCTCTACCACCGGATTAAAAAATCCTTGTCTGGAAAATAACTGAATAGGATTTTTCTTAAGCCAACTCCACGACCCCATTTCCAATGTCCATGGGATGAAGATATTGTCGGGATGAAGGCGTCTTGATTCTTCAAACATGTAGTCCCACATATCACCGTGAGTGGTATAGGAGTCTGATTGCTGCTCAATTTTATAAATATGATGAGGGTGAGTTGTCTCGTAAAGATTTACGGCGCGCTCAACGACGTCTTTAAATAAAAAGGGGTCACTACTTTTAGCGTAAGGAAACCAAAGACGATCTTTCAGGCCAAAGCCTGAATGAAAATCTAGCCCCATTGAAATCTTCGCCGGAAACATTTCTCTTTTTACAAAGGACTCGACCGCCTGGAATTCTTTTTCCAGCGTCTGTGATCCTCTATACCAAGGAAGTTTATTGCTGATTCTGTGACCGCGATAAATTTGATAGAACTTTCCTTTGCCAGCTTCTATCGGAGAGTTTCTCATCAGGTCCACGCCGTTGCCGTTAGATCGTTTGTGATACTTCATCCCGACTGGATTAATTAAAGGAATAGCGACGATGCGGTAATGTTTTAATGATTCCTGCAGTCCTTTATCCCATTCTAATTGAATGAAAAAACTTTTAAGAAATCCCAGGAGAACATGAGTTCCCACGCGCTCTAAACCATGGACTCCACCGAATAAACCCATTGTAGGGGCCGACTTATCGGTAGATCCAATAACAAAAGCATGAATGGGAAGTGATTCGTTTTGGTACTCAATATGGGTGAGCACTTCTGGCCGGATAAGGGCCTTAACTTCAGGAGAGCAAAGCTCAATTGAGTCTATGAGCTTTGCTACTTCTGTTAGTTCTTTGAACATATAATAATTAAAATCCTGCTTTTGCTTTAGCGTCGGCGATCATCTTTTCACGCATCATTGGATCGGCCCAACGAGCTTGAGCTTCCGGTGATAGCTTTCTGATTGGATCGAAGTAGAAAAAGACTTCGCCCGGTTTTACGTTTGGTGCTGTCCAAACTGAAATCCCGTTTTCTTCATCATAGTATTCGTAAGAAGCGATATGGCGTTTACCACCACCACCTGGAGCATCACACACGAAAGTTGGTGTGTTGAATCCGGCAGTCGTCCCACGCATTGCTTTTTCAAGAGCTACTGATTCAGCGATAGTTGTTCTAAAGTGCTCGCACCCTGGAACCATATCGTGGATATAAACGTAGTATGGTTGAACGTTCATGTACTCCATCTGACGGATCAGAAGAACCATGTCGTTGATACTGTCGTTAACACCTTCTTGAAGAACCGCTTGGTTTCTTACGATAATTCCGGCAGCAAATAATCTATCCATCGCCATCTTAGAGTAAATGGTAATTTCTTTTGGTGAAGAAAAGTGAGTGTGAACCACTACTGATTTCCCCATATCTTTCCCCATTTGATGAACACCGCATAGAGCGTTGAACCATTCATGGTCTGAAGTAATTTTTTGTGGATAGATCGCAATCCCTTTCGTGGCAAAACGAATACGTCTGATATGTGGGATGTTTAATAAACTTTCCCCGATATAAGTTAATTGTTTTGATGTAAGCATGAAAGCATCACCACCAGAGATAACCACGTCTTCAACTTGAGGAGTGTTTCTGATGTATTCAAACGCCGCTTCCATTCTTGCCGTGTTAACACCGTAAGTTTCTTTTTCAACTGTCTCAGTCGATCCACCAATAAGGCGTGAGCGCGTACAGTATGAACAGTAAACCGGACAGATAGTCGTCGGTAAGAATAAAACTTTGTCATAGTATCTGTGAGTCAGACCTGGAACCGGTGAATCCACATCTTCGTGAAGTGAATCAGCTTCATAGTAAGGATGATCCGGTAGGAATTGTGATCCAATCGGAAGGAATTGTTTTCTAAGTGGATCGTTGACCGGATCTTTCCAGTCAATTAGTGCGAATACATAAGGAGTGATCCTGATGTTCATCGGCGTCTTATGTTGTCCGTCCAGCATGTCCTGGTAAAATTCTTCAGTACATAGTTCAGCAAGAACAGTTTTAACTTGTTCTACTTTTTTAATTGAATTTTTCATCTGCCACATGTGATCGCTGAACTCTTCTTTAGAGACATCTTTCCATGCAGGAATTGTTCTCCAGAAGTCATCAGTTCGGAATTCACGATGAGCACCATCTTTGAGGGTCAGGGTTAAATCTTTCTTAATAGTCTTCATAAAATCCTCGCGATTTATAAATAGGGGTCATTTAATATTTTATGATTTTATTATCGCTTATTCTTGAAGAATTTTAAAAAAAATGGAGAAATGAGCAAAATAATCAACAGTATGACAAAATAGTGAAAATAAGCAGTGATGTCAAAGTCGACTGTTTTACCAAGGTAATGGGCCCCACCGACGATTCCAACCACCCATAGTACTGCTCCGGCCACTTCGTATAAAGTAAACTTGAGATAACTCATTTTACTTGTACCAGCAATGAAAGGTGCGAACGTTCTAACGAAGGCAATAAACTTACAAAATAAAATAGTCTTTCCACCATGCTTTAAATAAAAGGTGTGGGCCATATCAAGATGCTTTTCCTCTAAAAGAATTTTATTCATATTCTTCTTGGTCCAGTCAGCAAATTTGCGGCCTAGAAAATAACTAAAATGATCACCTAGAATAGTGGCCACCAGTAAAGATGGGATCAGGATTTTGATATCGATATCGCCTTTTGCCGAGATCAATCCAAGAGTTAGAAGCAGTGAATCCCCTGGAAGAAAAAATCCAAATAACCCAACTTCTGCAAACAAAATTGCAGCAAGGCCTAAGTAGCCAAAAAATTGAAAAAAAGCGAGTGGATCAGTCGCAATTTTTAAAAGAGGATCAAAGATTTCCATTGGGAAAAGTTTATCAAACAACCTTTGTACTACCTAGTAAAAAATACATACTCCTAATCTCCGAGTGGTACACAGCAATATAAGGAGCTAAGATACGCGCATAATACCAAGGGATTTCAGATGAAAAATTTAACATTTCGATTTTTACTCGCGTCGATTCTTACAACCGCTTTCAGTATTCAGGTTTCACAAGCAGGTCTTGGGGACTTTCTTGACAACAGAGAACTGCCAAAAAAAGTGCGTGATGAAATCGCAGATCTAGACATTAGCTTTAGTGCTGACCTGGGAGATTTTGATCTCGTTAACGGGATTAATATTTCAACAAAGTATCGTTATGAAGTTGAAGCTTCATATATGGATCAATACTACACACGTATCGACAAGTGGGATTTAAAAACCGGTGTTGATGTAGGTGACATGATTGACAATTTTGCTGACACTCCTTTTTCATTTTCTATTGATAGAAAAAACAGCTTCTTTTTCGTAAGACAATTTAAAAATAAAAAGGAAGCGGTTAAGTCACTTCCCTACACTCCAAAAAGACTTCCACTAAGTGCTGATCTTGCTCTTAAAAATTTAAATGTTGGTGACTTCGTTAGTATGCCAGCAACACTCAACGTTGCCGCTTCTGCAGGTGTTTCTACTTCGACAGCAGGCTCAGTTGTTGTTGATGCCGGTGCCAGTGTTTACTGGATCGTGAGCGGAGAGTTTATTGTTCAGGTTTTTAAAGTTGACGAAACTCACGTTCGTTTAAAGCTTATGTCACGCCGTGGATACTCTCGCGGAACGAGCGCTGAAGCAGGACTTTCTTTCAAGTTCTTCGGTGTAAGAGTTTTAGACAGACAGATTGACCGTTTAGTTGAACAAGACCTTGTAGAGCTAGGTTATGGAATCAATCCCGGTTCACAATTTATCGTAGACTACGTTTTTGATTTAAAAAATGATGAGGCCAAAGATGCTTACAACCAGATTTTAAAATCAACGTTAAAATTCAAAGACGTTATTGTCATGAATAAGTTTGACGGTGCAGATCTTAAAGAAAAACTTATTTCTTCATATGAAAAAGCTGACAAAATTTTTGAAGCTGATAAAACACGTGAGCCAAAAGACCGCAGAGTTTCAAGAATCTTCAAAGGATTCAATAACTATAAAGCAGAAGCAAAACACTTAAAACTTGCTCTACTTGTAACGTCTTTCAAAAAAGACAATACATATACTGAAAACAAAGTGACTTATATTGATAAGAACGAAAACAATCTTGAGTTCCTATACCCTACATACTCAAAATATATGCAAACCAAGACAGATAAATGGTTCCTTGATTTAAAAGATCAAAGCTTCCAGAACAACTATGGTTTGATTCCAAGACTTAACTCTGAAGACACAAAAAAGAAGAACCCTGATTTTGGTTTAACTTTTGAGCGTAAAGATAAGTTTTTCAGAGCTCCTGAGCAAAAAGCTATTCAAAAATTTCTCATTGGCCAAATCCCTGCTCAATTCTCAGATAAATTAGACCTTCCTGAATGGAAAGACGGTAAAAAGAAAATCGATACTCGTATCTACTTCCAATTGGTTTTAAAGGCCCAAGGGTTTAAATACCTAAATGTTTACTCTAAAGAGGAATTACGCAAACTCCTGGTTGCCTACACAGTTAAAAAGAAAAAAGAGCACGTTCTGGACGACTCTGATTCAACTTTAAGCAAACTGAAGGACTTCCTTTTCATTAACCGCTTCATCAAAGAAGAGCGTTTAGAAAATCTTGCTGATGATATTTACTCGATTCTTCAAAACAAAGAAAACGATTCAGAGATTATGACTCGTAAACTTGTGAAGCTAAATGAGCACGGAATTTTCAACAAAATTGGCGTGGGATTTTTAATCTCATTATTGCCTCAGGAAAAACTTGAAGAACTTATTTACTTCAAAATTGAGATGACTGGAAAAGATTTGGGCGCTGTAAATTTCGAATATGGGAAGTTAAACTACCGTGCTCTTTACAACGAGCTTGCTCAAGCTCAATCGAGAATCTCAAATCGTGAATACGACCTTCGCGTGACTGATGAAGATCACCAAATGGAAGATACAGATGTGTCTGTAGATAAATCTATGCATGAAGATACAGTGCTTGAAGATATTTTGGGCTTAAATTAGCTATTACAGAAAAAGTTAACGATTTCTTTGACTTAAAATTAAAAAGCTACATATAATATAAATTATATGTAGCTTTTTTTGTTTCTGATTGAATTTTTTGGAAGCTATCAAGACCTGCACGTAAAAATTTAGACTTCTCATCAACCGCATTTTTTAAAGGATTAAAAAATTTGGAAAGCCTGCCTACATCGCATCTATTGCTCGATGAATACCTTCAAAATTTAAGACGCTTAAATAAATCGGAACATACGATCAGAAACTATAGAGCTGATTTGCTAAAATTTTTTCAATGGATGGAGCACGAAGAGCATCAAAAAATTGAAAAAGTGAACGGTGAAACCATCGGGAAATATAAAGAATTTTTAGGCAATGGCGGAAATGTTCACCAGGAAGTCATCAGAAATGGCGAAAATCCAGGAACGATTTTTTTATTATGGTTCAAATTTATAATAGGGAAGGCCTTCTTTAAAAAACGTACGGAAAAGTATCTCCTATTTTTCCAAAGTCCCATGAGTGTGTCCTCTAGACGCCGCCATTTATCCAGCCTTAAGAATTTCTTCGAGTATTTGAAAGAAACCCATGAAGACACCTCGGATAAATTTAATAAGAATCCGGTGAAGAGTAAAATCCACGCAATTACTCTTAAAGAAATTGATGTGGTCCCAACGACCATGATAGATAAGGCCGACTTCAAAAAAATTGAAGAACAAACCTTTAGAACCAGTGAGCGATTAATCCTCTATCTGCTTTATTATGGGGGCCTTCGTTTAAGTGAACTTTGTGAGCTTAAAATTTCAAACTTTGACCGTGCTTCACGCACGATTACTTTTAATCGCAAAGGTGGATATGTTCACACGTTAGTGATTCAAAAAGACGAACTTATTTTTAAGAATTTTAATTTTTATGTCGGCGTAAATGAATTCAATAAAATTTTTCTTTTTCAAACCAAAAAAGGGAAGGCCTATTCACCGAAGGCCATGTACAACAAAATTATCAAGATCATTGAAAGGGCCATTCCCAACAATGAGATCACAACTCGAATCACACCCCATAGTTTTAGAAAGGCCTGTGCCACTGAACTTTATTTAAAATCGAAAGATTTGTTATACGTCCGTGATTATCTCAACCATAAAGATGCGAAAATCACCCAGACTTATATTGATAAACGAACACTTTCACTTAAAACAAGGCGATATCACTGACAAATTGGCCTGAAATTCATAGAAATCGTGTGTTTTTTATGTAAATATGTCCGCATATGCTTTTAATACTTAGATTACCACTTATCTGTATCTGGATTATCATCACAACTGTTATAGGAATAATCGCCTGTATCCTGCGTCCTTTTAATCCAAAAAATATTCGTGTCACAACTCAACTGTTGCAATACGGGCGTTTTATTTTAGGCCTTAAGATCGAAATGAGAAACGAACATCTCATGAACGAACACCGTCCATGTGTTTTCATCAGTAATCACCAGGACAATTTAGATATTTTTGCAGGGGCCATGGCATTGCCAAAAAGAACTGTGAGTATCGGAAAAAAAGACATTTTATATATTCCATTTTTTGGTCTTTATTATTGGTTGTCAGGAAATATTCTAATCAACAGAAGCAATAAAAGAAAAGCATTCGAGACTATGGATATTGCAGCTAACACAATAAAGAACAAAAACATTTCTGTCTGGATTATGCCTGAGGGGACTCGCTCGCGCGGGCGCGGACTTCTTCCATTTAAAAAAGGCCCATTTATCACAGCGATCAAAGCTGGTGTTCCTATCGTTCCGGTTGCATGGAATAACTATATTGTTGAAGGTGTACATTTAAACAAATGGCATTCGGGAACAATTATCATGGAAGCTCTTCCGCCTATTCCAACAGCTGGATTAAAAGTTGAAGATGCTGGAATGTTAAAAGACAAAGCTTACGACATCATGAAGGCCGCTATTGAAAAGCTTGATGCCGAAGTAAAAATCAGACACAAAAAATCACGTGAATAAAAGACGAGCATCAGCAGGTAAACGTTGTCTTCGTTGTAAGATCCACAATACTTTGTGTTTCTGCGGAAAATTAACTGAAGTTCAGACGAAAACCCGCGTCTCGATCATCATGCATCACCGTGAAACTCACCTCACTTCAAATACTGCCAATCTCGCCTGTCTTGCTTTGCCAAATTGTAAAATTTCTCTGCGTGGTTTACCTGATAAACCATTTTCAATTGAATCAATTGGATTATCTCCAGATGAAATGCCTCTTTATTTATTTCCTCATGAAGATGCCATTGAATTAACACCAGAATTTTTTGAACAAAACAAAGATAAGAAATTTCATCTTATTGTCCCTGATGGAACCTGGTCACAAGCGGTAAAATTTTATCGTCGAGAAGTTGGTCTTCAAGGTATTCAGTGTGTAAAACTTCCTCCGGGAGTTCCAGGAAGATATAAACTTCGAAAATCTTCCGATGAAAATCGCCTTTCAACTTATGAAGCTCTTGCTCGCGCACTTGGCATTTTAGAAAATGATGAACTAGTTCTTAAAGAACTAGATCGTATGTTTGATGTAATGGTTGATAGTGTCGTCAGAGGAAGAACTGCTTTTGAAAATTAACTCTCAAAAGCAGCGCTCATTATTTCGTAATTTTGCAGTTTGATCTAAAAGAAAAGTTATCAATCGTGAAAACTTTTGAAGCTAATCTATCTGGGTATCCCAATAATAAATTAATTGATTTCAGGTATGGCTCGTTAGTTGTTAAAACCATCTGATCAAATTCAGTAGCGACAACTTCACCAGCTTCAATGTGACGGATAAATCCTTGCACGCGAACTTCTTCAAATGTTTGCACAGACTGAGCTGATTGAGCTTTTTCAGCATGAAGTGAAACTACACCTTCAACGTTATTAACGTCATCAACACTGACAATTCCTTCGGCATCAAATTTATGAATTCCTTGAACGTCGATTGATTGGCATTTAAAACTGATGGTATTAGCAAAACCAGTCATTGGTAGAATAAGGGCCGATGCGATTAAAAAATTTTTCATTTTACAGTTCCGACTTTGTTTCTACAGCATTGACGCCGTTATCTGGGTTTTCGATATATTCAGTATTCGGTTTTTCAGTCGTCAGCGTGCGAAGATCCGGACCTGTCCCCGATCGTCTATAACGTCTGGTCTTTGCCACTCTGTTGTTCTTTGATTTTTTCTTCTTACTATTTGTTGAAACGTAACTTTTGCTTGTTTTAGCTTTTTTCTTAACTGTTTTAGCGGATACTTCTGAAGAAAATCCGGCCATTAGAAAAAAGGCCATCAGCGTAAATGTCATACAGGCCCTAAACATATTTTATCCTTATGAAACTCATTAATCTGCTTAAAAGTATTTTTATGGACTCGAGACCATGTGGCAAGCATAAATACTTCACCTATTTAGACTTCTTTTTGTTTATTTAATAAAGTGCACAGTAATCTGCGTTCTTCAAAGATTTAAAAAAGTCTGTTACGATGGTTTAATGTCATCACCAATTTATATCGCATTCTTTAAACCTTATGGAATCTTGAGCCAATTCACCTCAGATAATCCCGAGGAAACCCTGAGCATTTTCAACCTGCCAAAGGATGTCTATCCCTGTGGACGCCTTGATAAAGACTCTGAGGGCCTGCTCATCTTAAGTAATGATGGCACTTTCATTGATCAACTTTTAAACCCGAAATTTGATAAAGAAAAAATCTACTGGGTTCAAGTTGAAAATATTCCTTCGACCGAGGCCTTGGATAAAATCAGAAAAGGTGGAATTGAAATTCAGGATTATAAAACTAAGCCCGGGACTGTGAAAATCCTCGATCCTCAACCGGAAATGGCAGAACGAAATCCTCCTGTACGCTTTAGAAAATCTATTCCCACATGCTGGCTTGAAATCAAAATTAGCGAAGGGAAAAACCGCCAGGTTCGTCGTATGACGGCCAGTATAAACCACCCCACTCTCCGCTTGATCCGCATGCAGGTAGGAAAGCATAAGCTCGGAGAACTACTTCCAGGCCAATGGGTTGAGATCAAAAAATCTGATATTTTATAATTTTTAAGTGAAACTTTTTGAAATTTGTCTCGTATACTTTTTGAGCACACCTCAAAAGGAATTGAAATGAATTTAATCGACCTTTCCATAAAGCGACCCGTCTTTGCATGGGTTCTCATGTTCTCTCTTATTGTATTTGGTGCCATCTGTGTAAATCAGATGGGGATCAGTCAGCTTCCAGATGTGGATTTTCCTATCATTAACGTTTCAGTTAACTATGAAGGGGCCGCTCCTGAAGTTGTAGAGTCAGAACTTATCGACCCTATTGAGCAAAAGCTTTTAGCGATTGAAGGTATTAAAGAAATGCGCTCAAGCGCCGGTCAAGGGACTGGTCGTGTTACTTTAGAATTTGATATCAATCGGAATGTTGACGTAGCTCTTCAAGAGGTTCAATCGGCCATCAGTACCATCAGACTTCCGACAGGGATCGACCCGGCCGTCGTTAGAAAACAAAACCCGGAAGAAGATCCGATTTTAATTATTTCCGTTTTCGGTGATGCCACTTTAAAAGAAATGCTTGCGTGGGCCGACAGTTACCTGCTCGATCAAATCCGCTTTCTTCCCGGAGTCGGTGAAGTTAACGTTGGTGGGGCCAGTGATAGAAATTTAAGAATCTGGATCGATACTAAAAAATTAGAAAAGTACGAACTGACTGTAACCGACGTTGTTGCGGCATTAAACTCTCAGCACGTTGAAAGTGCGGCCGGACAATTCACGGAAGGCAGAAGAGAGCTACGTGTACGCTGGTTAGGTGAAGCGGCCGATTTATCTGAAGTAGAAAACATCCGCATCTTAAAGCGCGGCGGAGAGCGAATTTTTAACCGTGATATTTTTATTAAAGATGTCGCACGTGTTGAAGATGGTCTCTCAGACATCACACGTCTGTCGCGCGTAGGTGGAAAGCAGGCCATTGGGATCATGGTCAAAAAGCAACGTGGAACTAATGAAGTTGTTGTTGCTGAAGAAGTTATCAAAAAATTCCAGGAGATCAAAAAGACTTTCCCCAAAGGTCTTGATTACCGCGTAAGTATCGACTACACCAAATCAACAGAGTCTACCGTTCATTTAACGGTGGAAAAGCTTTGGGTAGCGGCCATCATTACCATCATTATCTGTTTTTTATTCTTAGGAAGCTTACAAGCGGCCATTAACATTTTATTTTCTATTCCCACATCAATTGTCGGGACCTTTACTATTTTATATTTTTCAGGTTTTACCTTAAACCTGTTCACACTTCTTGCTTTGACTCTTTCTATTTCGATCGTTGTTGATGATGCCATCATGCTTTTGGAAAACATCGTCCGACATTATCGTATGGGGAAAGACTCAAAAACTGCGGCCAGTGAAGGGGCCAAAGAGGTTTTACCTGCTGCTATTGCGGCCACACTTGCGGTTGTTGCCGTTTTCCTTCCGGTTGTTTTCATGGAAGGAATTATCGGGAAATTTTTCTTCCAGTTCGGTGTCACAATGTGTGCGTGCGTTCTGATCTCACTTCTTGAGGCCATGACCATTACGCCAATGAGAGCTGCTGCCCTTTTAAGTTCAGAACCAAAGATTTCTAAATTTGAGCATTTTTTAGATGAAGCTTTTCATAAGTTTGGAGAAAAATATCAAAGAGTCCTGGCCGTCACACTTCATTATAGATACCTGGTTGTTGCCGCTTCAGCGATCTTCTTTATAGTGTCTTTATTTCTTATCACGAAAGTTCGTCAGGAGTTTGTTCCTCAGCAGGATCAGAACTTACTTATTATTCAGGCACAAACACCTCCTGGAACTGCGCTTGAAATCACAAGTGACATTACAAAAGAGTTAGAAGATATTTTAAATAAAAATGAAAACGTTGAAGGCTTCTTCGTAGGTATTGGTGGATTCGGTGGTGGATCTAATACCAGCCAGGCCTTTATGCCGGTTACACTTAAGCCACGCGATCAACGTAAGAAAGGTCACATTGAAATCATGAATGACCTACGTGAGGCCTTTAAGGCCGTGAAAGGGATACGAGTCACTATCAGAGATAACTCGGCAAGAAACCTTTCATCAGGGCGACAAAACCCGATTGGTATTAACCTGCGAGGGCCTGATTTAAAAATCCTTCAGGAAAAATCTCAAATCTTAATGAAGCGTCTTGAAGATGAAAAACTTGGCGTAGATATGGATACAGACTTTAAAGTAGGTATTCCAGAGTTAATCCTAAGACCAAACAGAAAGGCCATGAGTCTTCGCGGAGTTTCCGTTGAAGAAGTCGGTATGATTCTCGCTGCCGGTGTCGGCGGAACTCGTCAGGGTAAATATACATTTGATGGAAAACGCTACGACATTAGATTTAAAATTAAAGATGACCAGATTAAAACGGCCGAAGACTTCAAACATCTTTATGTAAGGAACTCTGCTGGAAATTTAATTCCATTTTATGAACTGGTTAAAATTGAAGAAGGAAGAGCGATCCAAAGTATCTCGAGAGTTAATCGTCAAAGAGCGATTTCAATCTTTGGTAACTTAGCTCCAGGTGTGTCTCAGTCTAAAGTTTTAGATCGTGCAAAAGTTATCGCTGGTGAAATTCTCCCAGGTGGTTATTCATTCGCACTTGAAGGGGCCTCTGCCGGATTTGCTTCATCGTTTGCAAGTTTATACTCAGCTTTAATGATTGGTATCTTAGTGGCCTACCTTATTTTAGCTGTGCAGTTTGACTCGTTCATTCACCCTATCTCAGTTCTTGTGGCCCTGCCATTCTCAGTGACGGGCGCTTTGATAGCTTTGTGGATGTTCAACGTTTCATTAAACCTTTTCTCATTCATCGGTCTGATCGTTTTAATGGGTATTGCTAAAAAGAACTCCATCATGCTCGTAGAATTTACTAATCAAATTCGTAAAGGCCATCTCGATGGCAAAAATGAGCCTCCACTGGATGCCTTACTAAAAGCATGTCCGGTTCGTTTAAGGCCCATCATTATGACGTCTGTAGCGACGATTGCGGCCGCAGGTCCTCTGGTTTTAGGTTCTGGTATTGGAGTTGAAACTAGAATCCCAATGGGTCTTTCAATCATCGGTGGGACGATTGTTTCGACATTCCTTACCCTGTTTGTTGTTCCTTCTTTATACCTGATGCTGACTCCACTTGAACGTGGGGATTCTTACAAGTTAGAAACTAAAAATGACTAATTTCTCATAACTTACCCTGCCCGACTTACACAGTCGGGCATTTCTCAATAATATTACTAATTAAAAAGTTATCCAAATCCGATCAAGAAAAGCGAGCAAATATTAAATTTGTTCACGAACGCTTTGTGGGTGGATTACGTCACTGCAATTTAAGGTTACTATTCACGGCTTAAAATCTCCTAAATCAATTGATATTGGTAAGGAAGCTTGCGTTTTAGGACGTGGGAAAGACTGTGATATTGAAGTAAACGAAGACCTGATCAGCCGCAAGCATTTAAAAATCTCACTCGAGCACGACATTATCTTTGTTGAAGAATTAGGTTCTTCAAATGGTTCATGGTTTAATTCAAAAAAATTAGAGACTGGAAAAAAAACAATTTATTCTCCAGGCGATGTTATTTACTTAGGCAGATCCACGGCCGGTATTTCCATCACGATTGAAAATATTAGGATGAAAGCTGTCAATCAGCAAGCTGCTGCCATGAATTCTGACAATGAGAAAACTCTTGTTCACAGAATCATCCCGAAAGAGTTTTCACAAATTGAAACTCCGACACTTCTAGTGGCCAACGGTGCTCCTGAAGTTGATCGTGTAGCAACCAGAACGGCGATTAGGATTGTCGAAAACGACACCCCTGCTTCAAGGCCAGCTCATTCAGCAGGACTGGAAAATAAAGTTAAGAATCTGATCAACCAAGAGTCAGATAAACTTCGAGATATTGCTTTAAAACAATCCAACGAAGTCTTACAAAAAGCAAAAGAAGAAGAAAGGGCCATCCTTCTTCGGGCCCAGCAAGAAGCTCAGGACATCATTAACCAAAGTAAGCTTGAAGCAGAAAGAATCAAACAAGAAACAAGCTCAACAATCCTCTCACTTCAGGAAAAAGTCAGGTCAACGAAAAGTGAAACTGATGAATCCATTAAGATGTTCAAAGTCACGGCCTTAAAAATTGAGACATCAATTCAAGGGCTCAAAAAAGACGAAGAACAATACCAGCAAAAAATTAAACACCTGGAAGATAATGTTTTATCCATCCAGGAAAAAATAAGAAATGAAAACACACTTCTTGATGATATAAAAACTCAGGCCACAACGCTGAGAAAAAATGCTGACATAAAGTTTGAAGAAATTGTCATGGAAGAAAGACGAGCGCGTGCTCGCATTGAAACAGAACTCATTGAGGCCAAAACTCAGACCGCGAAGATCTTTGCTGAGGCTGAAAAAGTTCAGGCCCACAAAGAGTTTATGGAGTCTGAAATCTCACAAATGAGATCTGATAAAGGCCAGATTGAACGCGATATTAACGAACTTCATATCAGTTTCAAGCGCCATGAGTATGAATTTGAAAAAACAACTCGTGAATACAACACTCTTTTAGAAGAAAAAAATACTGCTCAAATCAACTTTGAAAGCTTAATTGCTGAAGGTAAAGGTTTAGCTGATAAGTTCATGGACAGACAAAATGCTCTGCTTGAACAAGAAAGAGAACTTCAGGAAAAGGTTTCTGAACTGCAAAATACTGCTGATCATATTATCAGTTCTGCTAAGGACGACGCTCAAAGAATGCTTGCGGCAGCAAATGCCAAAGCTAAAGATGTGGCCGATAGAAGTGCTAATGAAGTTAGAGAACTGGATGCCAGAAAGACAGTGTTCTTTGCCGATTTAGAAATTGAAAAGAAAGAAAAAATCAAAGAGATGGAAGCTGATGTTGAAAAACAGAAGTCTCACCTACTGTTTGAATTGAAAAAAATAGAGCAGAAAAAAGAAAATGCTTTTAATGAAACGAAATGGATCGAAGAAAACGCTCAAAAGAAATCTGACAAGATCATCGCTCAGGGACAAGCTGATGCTGATGCCTTAAAAATACTTCTGCAAAAAGATGCTGAACGCCAAATAGCGGCCATGGAATTAGAATTTCAAACTATGAAGTCTCAATTCCTAAAAGAAAATGAAATGTTAAAGGCCAACGCTCAAAGAGAGGCCCAGGCATTAAAAGAAAAGGCCCAGGCCGAGATCTTCCAGTTAAGATCGCACGCTGATCAGGAAATTGCTGCTAAAAATAATGAAACTCATGGCTATTCTTTAAAAATGAAAGAAAAAGCTGATGATATGATCATGGATGAGAAAGCTAAGTGGGAAGACAAACACCTGCAGCTTAAAGCAGAACTAGAGGCCGCGCAGGATGTATTAAAACGTCATGAAGCCGCTCTTGCTAAGACTGAAGCGCTTAAAGATGAAAATTTCATTCAGGCCAATTTAAAGGTTCAATCGATTATTTCAGATGCTCATAAAAAGGCCACAGAGATTGAAAAAGAATCTCAGATGAACAAAGCAAAAGAGCAGGCCACTCTACTTGAAATGAGAAAAGTTGAGCTGGAAAAAATTGAAGAGCTAAAAACAAAATTCGAGCAGTTCAAAATCGACAGCAAAAAAGATATAGCAGAACAAGCTTCACTTGCCGTTCAGGAATTTTTAATCAATGACATGATTAAACAAAGAAACCTGATGTTGAATGAAAAGCTGATCAGAAAGTTTGGTGAGCGTGCTAAAAAGCTTTCAGTAGAAGCATTTTTAGGTCGAATCCAGGCCTCTGAAAAAGGACCGAAACCCTACCCAACTAAAGACTATAGAAAGGTCTTCAGATGGATTATGCGCGGTTGTTTCCTACTCGCTCTGGCCTATGTTGCTTTTTATGCTTGGGAAAATTACTCAAAAGAGATCATGATGATTGAAGGTGAAGCTGAAAAATTCATCAAAGAGCAAGACATCAAAGTTCCAACCAAAGATCAGATTATTGATTTCCTTCGTTAGTTAGTCGCTGCAGCTGCTGGCACAACATTCATCACATAGTCTTCATAATAACGAGTCTGAAACTTCATAGCAGCTTCAAGTCTGACTTCGTTACCTAAAATCTTCTCGAGTTTTTTCATGGTTTCTTTTTCCATGGCACTCATTTTACCAATATCGCGTTTTTCAAAATCAGGATCTATCTTCCCGCTTTTTTCATGAAGCACATCGATTAATGACAAAATCATTGAATAACTCTGGATTGATTTTTCTTCGTCGATCTTCCACTGTTTATAAAGATAGACGCTTCCTTCTTTCATTAGCCCTGAACGAAATTTTTCCATCGTCACCGTTTCATAAAATTGATCGGTATAAATCACAGAGTCTACCAGTGTAGCTCCTAGCTTATTAACTTTTGTTGGAGTGAAGACTTTTATAGGTGGAGCTGCCGCAGCTCTGGCATCAGCTTCCATTTGCAGTCTGACCGGATCGTTTTGATCTTTCACGTGCTGAAGAGCTAGAGGGATCGCACCAAACACAATCGCCCCGATTGAAAGACCAATGGCCATTGGCTTCCATGATTTTTGTGTCGATGAAAGATTTTTCTTTTTATTAGGATCAGCTGGAGTCAATTCATTTTGCAGAAGTTTTAAAACTCCGGCCTGCAAAGACGCGCGGATACTTTTTTCGAAGTCCGGGGCAATCTCTCTGAATTTTGTCATCCCGATAGTTGTCGCAAAAACCTTTGATGTGGAGTTCGACAATTCTTTTGTAATTGAATCTTCCAGGTCTAAAACAATACGAAGGGAGTCTGCTTTAATTTTATTAATTTGATTTAATTCATGGCGAGTCAGATTTTGTAGACGCTCTTCTTCAGCGGTTTTATGTTTTCTCATCTCTTCTTCAAGGTCTTTTTTCATTTGCAGAAAATTGCCTTTAAGTGCCGTGACTTCTTTATTGTGTTCAGCTCTCAAGTCATTATTTTGCCTTGAGGCCGCTTCATTCTTTCTAATTAACTCAGACAACTCCGTTTTAAGTGGAGTGAGTTTACTCATGATTTCATCTTTTTCTGCGGCAAGTTTTTTAAGTTCTGCCTCTGCCCCTTGCAACTCCTGCTTTTTTTGTTTTAAAGCATGGTCTTCTTTTTGAACTGCAGTTTGTGTCTCAGTGACTTTCAGTTGAAGATCAGTCAGTGAGTTTTTTGAAGTCTTATAAGTATTTTCTATTTCAATTTTAGTCTTCTGGATTTTATCAATTTCAGATTGAAGAGCATCCATCTGAGTTCTGGTATCTGCTGAAAATTTCGCATTTTGAATTTTTTGATTCGCCAGTGTTTCAGTTAAGGTTTTAATCTCAGACATGACCTGCTCTTTTTGAGCGATTAGCCCCTCAAGAGTTTTAACCTGGGTGTCTTTTTGCGTATTATAGTTTTCATACAGCGATGAAAACTCTTTTTGAGCTGCCGCCACTTTAGATTCAACGGCGTCGAGCTCTTCTTTTAATTTAAATTTCTTATTTTCAAACTGCGCTTCCATCAGCTGCAGCTGTTTTTTCTTTTCTTCTTCATGATTGGCCGTAAGCGCAGCCAATTCTTGCTTTTGCGTGGCAATCTGCTCATCCACCAGCTGCATCTGCTTTTTCATTTCTGATTCTTGATTGGCCGTAAGCGCAGCTAACTCTTTCTTTTGAGTGGCAATCTGAGCGTCTAGATCTTTCTTCTTTTTGTCGACTTCGGCCTCAAAAACCTTATCAAGATCCTTAAGCTCAACTTTTTTCGCCTGAATTTTATCAATTTCCGACTTAAGTTCGTTACTTAATTCTTCACGTCTTTTAGCGTGGTCACTTTCAATTTTTTTTGCCTTATCTTCTAACTCGGCATAGAGATTTTTTCTATCTATTTCAAAAAGATCATTAATGTCTTCAAGCCTATGAGCTTTTTCAACTTCCAATTCTTTTTTTAGAGCGGTCTTTTTATCGACAACTTGCTTTTCGATATAAGCATCAGCATGGGCCTGCTTATCAGCAATTAATTTATCACTGCTTCTTTGAGCGGCCAGGATAATTTCCTGAGCATCAATGTGAGCAGTCCTGATGATTTCTTCAACCCTTAAATTGGCCTCTTTAATAATTTCCTGGCTTAAGTGATCAATGCCAAAAGAGTCCTCAGAGAGTGATTGTTGTGGAGTGTATTTTAAAATAGTCGTCGCATCACCATCTGCCTCTCTCTCAATGCTCACAATCGTGATTTTGATATCAGAGTTAGTAACGGTGATCATATCCCCGTTTAAAATCGCTTCAGCATTTACAGGACTCGCCTGAACTCCATTAATAAAGGTTCCATTAGATGAACCCATATCAACAAGTTTCATTGAGTGACTGTCGGCCACCAGTTTAAAATGAGATCTGCTGAATGCGGGATCGTTCAGGTGAACTGTCGAAGCAGAGTTTCTGCCGAAGATGAATTCTTCCCCCTCAAGACTGACAGTCTCGTTTTTATCGGGGGAAGAAATCAATATTTTAAGCAATACGTGAGCGTTATTCATTATCGAGTAATCATTCCTTTTAGCTTGCCTGAGTCATCTTAGAAGTCTCAAGTTTAATGGCCTCTTCTGCCAATGCTTCAGATGGATCACGGTGTTCATTGAATGGTATATTATGATCTGGAAACTTATTGTTGTCACTTCTGTACCATAGTAAATCCAGTGCACTTTCAAAACGATCCATCATTGACGAAAACACTCTGTCTGGATTGAAGATCGTGTTAATCACGTGAAGCATAAGTGAGAAGGTAATACCAACGATCGATGACCCCATGGCAAAAGCGATCTCTTGAAGGAAATGATCCATTACTTTTCTTGTCGCATCTAAGTTTTCAACACTCATAGACCCTAGAGCTGTAAGACCACCTCTAATACCTAAGAACGTTCCTAAAATCCCGGCAACAACGAATAGACCTGGAAGAATTGAAACTAAATCGTTCATCACACCAATCGGGAAGATCCCGAAGATTCTGTTGAAACACGGATTGTGATTGAAAGTTGTTCTGGTGATGTTAAGCATTTTTGGAGTGTCTTGTGTCCACTTTAAAAATTTGATCTGCTTTAAAATATCTTTAACTAACCAGGCACAGCCTTGTTTAATTAAAAACACTCTGTCTCCGACTCTCATCATTCTGTCGGGTTTTCTTCTTTGCATTCTGTCTCTTAATTCGAAAACTTCATAATATGTTTTTTCTAAATATTTTTTAGATAACACATAAAAAGAAACATCCTGAACCTGCCCTGGGTCTTGCGACTCAACAAATTGATTCACGCGTTTTTCAAATTCAATGGCAAACCATTCATGGCGCTTAACTGTAAAGTGAATCAGGACTCTTATAATCACAGCGACAATAAAAAACACTCCCATAATGTAGGGCAAGCTGTAGATAAACCAGTTAATCCACTGAGTGGTAGTTTGGGCAGACATTAGTAACTCCTTGCTTGATATGAAAAAATCTTATTCGTTAATTATTTTTTATCCATACTGAATCTGATAACAACTCTCTGGGCCTTTTTACAATCGTTCACCTGACAAAATTTTTCAGGGCTTACGTTTGTTTTAACATTCCCTGCTTCTAAGAAGCTTCGTCCCGAAACTTTCATCAGGGCCATTAAGCTTTTGTTGTATGGATTTTGGTCTTTTTGATTATCGATCATGTAGTTGAAGATCGATTTAGCACGCGAGTAAGAAAGATCCATGTTGTACTTAAGAGCTTCTTTATCTTCTTTAGCGCTACTTTTTGGATCAACGAATCTTCCTTTATAAGTAGGAGAGGCAAACCCGATAATTTCAACGGCAGAAACTTTTTCAGAAATTTTTGAATTTCCTAAAAGTGATTTTGCATAAATTGGAACGGCCTTTTCAATAACGTGCTTCATTTCATTTTTCAACTGAGCAGAACCACTATCGAAGTATGACTCTCCGAAATCCAGAAGGACTTCACCTGTCTCATTGTTAACTTCCGCCTTAATTCCAGCGTTAGCAAAACTCTTAGCGATATCTTTAGCAACCATCTGTCTTGCTTCAAGTTCAGCTTTTGCTCTTCCAAGTTCCCCTTGAAGACCACCGATCTTATCGTTCATCGCTCTTTCTTTATCAGCAGCAGCGGCCCTGAAAGCGCCTTCTCTACGCTCTCTTTCAGCTGCACCAAGTTTCATCTTTCCGAGCTCTCCTTCAAAGGCCGCTTTCTCACGTGCCTGTTGAGCAGCAAATCCTGCTTTAAGGTTCGCAATTTTTGCATTTCCTTCAGCAGCAGTTTGTGAAACTTTATTTTGAAGCATTTCAGCTTCACCCGTTTTCTTTTCCAGTAATCCCTTAGTCTCATCAAGGTTAGACGCCACTGCATTTAACTTTTGAGTCACACCAGTAAGCTCTTCCTGGTATTTTTGTTTTTCAGCTTGCAAGGCCTGAACTTTATTTTTACTTTCTGAATTGGCCTGCGCCATCTTTTTCTCTAAAATAGCACGAGTGATTTTATTATTTTTATAAGCAGAACGTAGCTCATGTAAACGAACATCAAGTTGCTCTTTTGCTTCAGTGATGTCGCGCTCACCTTTAGCAATCAGCTGCTTATTTTGTTGAACTTCTTTTTCCAGATCAGAGATCTGACCTTCTTTCACTTCGATAACCTGCGACTTCTCTTCAATCACCACTTCACGTGTATTGATTTTCGTCTTCGCAAGCTTGTTAGCATTCAGCATGTTTCTTACCATCTGCTGATACTTATTAAGTGAAGCTTCTTTTTTTGAATTTTCTAAAAGTTGTTTTTTTAGTTTGTCGTTTTCAGACTGGTTTTCTTCCTGCAGAAGAGAGAGTTTATCAACCAGTTCGTTGTACTCGTTTTTCTCTTCAACGCTGGCCTGGTCTTTCATGTACTGGTTCTTGATATCTTCGTAGGCCTTTAACTGATTTTTTAGGTCGTTATTTTCCTGAGACAATTGCTCGTTCACTACTTGTTGCTTAATTGAGTCCGCTCCCTGGCGCATACTCGAAACAACATACAAAAGTAAAAAGATACAACTAAGTCCTAAGAATAAATCTGAATAGGAAGTCCAGAAACTATCGTTAGAGTGCTGATCACCGCTTTTTTTATAGTTGAAAGACATAGAAAAACCTCAGCTAGACACTAGTTATTTTTTTATTTAATTTAAACTATTGTGACATAGTTATTCGTTTTCAATTAAATTTAAATCTTTGGGAATTTATCGGTCATAGGTGCTGAAAATTTTAGGCATTTAAATTAAATCTACTGATGTGCTTGAGTGGTTCAAATTTGCCAAAATTCCTTGTCTTTAGGGTACCAAACCATGAGTTGTCCAATACTTAGTAGGGCCCATGAATTTGGATTATTCCGACTTGTTTGAGAGGGTATTACTGACTTTTCTTACGGTCTTTATATTCGCGGTCGCGATGAGTCCCATCAGAGACGCCGTACTTTTCAAGAACACCGATAGTCTCGATAATTTCCTGAGTTAATCCTTGCGATTTATTTTCTAAAAGGTTTTTGTAACCCATCACTTTTTTCGCCAGCTCAGCTCCCCTTTCATAAAGAGATTCAAATCTAAACTCCATCACTCCACGCTCAAGTAGTGTCGGGATAAGTTTTGCAGCAGACTGAGGAACAGCATTGAACATTGTATTTCTACATTCCTGATCCGCTCTAATCTGATGGTGGTTTCCAAACTGATCTTTTAATTCAAGCCTATGCTCTTCACACGGCTTACCGCAATCTCTAAAGCTTGATCCTTCACTCATGAAAGCAGCAAACACACAATGCTCCATATGAAACGATGGCATGTACTGGTGAGCTGTGACTTCGATTCTTCCCATTTCAGAATGAGAAACTAAATCAAAAAGTTGATTTGAATTTAAATCGTATGAAGCACAAAGAGTCGCGAGTTTCTTATTTAAGAAATAGTCCGCTGTCATTGAGTTCGTTACGTTTAAGCTGAAATCCCCACGAAGCTCGAAAGCTTTATCCTGGAAGTAATAAACGGCCCCAAGGTTACGACATAGGATAACATCTGGGTTAGCACGTTCAATGATTTTGAAATTGTAATATTCGTTAGGTTTTAAAATACGAGTTGTAGCGATCCCGACTTTAATCCCTTTTTCTTTTAGCATCGTCACTGATTCAGCGTAACCTTTACCGAATTCGTAATCTAAATAGACTACGCCAAGAGTTGATCCTAGGGAGTCTGAGAACTCGATAAAGTCTTTTACCTGAGAGATTTCACGAAGCATGACGTTTAGTTTAGCGCCAACAGACTTAACTGTAGAAACAACCACAGGAGCGGCAACATCGTTAAAAATAACTTCCGGAGCTTCAATTCTTTTTTGCATTAAAGCTTCAGTAAAATCACGGCGGATTTTCTTCAGCGATTTTTGGTGAATGAAAAATGGTGCACTCGATTTCATTTGAAGTTCATCCAAAATAAAACAAGTCGCTCCCAGAGCTCCTAACTCTTCTGCCAGATCCCCTTTTGTTAAAGGACGATCTTTGGCCGCTTCAATCTCACCTTCACTTAAAACTAAAACTTCATGCTCACCATCAGTCACAGTCACTTTTAACTGCTCACCAATGTTTGCTTCAACTTTAATTTGTAGAGGCATTCTCTTCTTTGAATTTTTATCTGTATAAGACTGAGTTAATTTCTTTTCAACGACAGCGTCGTGATTGAAATAAACAATCATCCCCAATTGAATCTTTTTTAGATCAACGTCTTTACCAAAAGTCAGCTCATATGTTGTGCCCGTTAATTTCTTAACAGCATAAAGCATTCCACCGATTTCAGTCTTCTTTCCACGAACAGCTCCAGCAATTAAAACCCCATCACCATTTTTTAAATTTGGATAATTGATTTCAACCACGATCACTTTCGCTTCTACTTTTAAAACTTTCCCGATTTCAAGACCACGGTGAGCACCGAAAGTTCCATCGACAAGCTCCTGGTGATCAACACCATGAAGCCATCCCGAAAAAAACCCACGGGAGTACGTTAAACTCATCTCAGTCTTAGCGTTCTCAATATCTTTTTTCGTAAACTGTTTCTTATCTTCAACTCTATTAATCGCTTCGCTGTAGTTCTTAGCTGCGCTTGCTACGTATTCCGGAGTTTTTAAACGCCCTTCTACTTTGAAGCTTTCGATTCCAATGTCTAGAAGCTCAGGAATCTCGGCAATTCCACATAGGTCCTTAGGAGAGACTAGGTACTTAAGATCTCCCAGGTCGCGCTTTTGTCCATCGACGATCATTTCATATTCAAGGCGACAGCTTTGAGCACACTGGCCGCGGTTGGCACTTCGGCCACCGATACTTTCACTTGTGAAACATTGTCCCGAATAGGCCACACATAAAGCTCCGTGAACAAAGACTTCCAGCTCTCTATCCGTTTTTTCTTTTATCGCACGCATTTCAGGCAGCGATACTTCTCTACCTAAAACGAATCTTTTAATTTTTAGGTCATCTAATAAACTCATCGCTTCATGATTGGTCACAGTCATCTGAGTTGAGCCGTGGATCACTTGGTTCGGCGCCATTTCTCTCACTAACTTGGCAAGACCTACGTCTTGAACAATCAGAGCATCAGGGCCAAGTGGAAGCACTTCTTTGAGAAGAGAAATCACTGCGGGAATTTCATCTTGAAAAATAACAACGTTGAAAGCGAGGTTGACTCTTACACCGTATAGGTGACAAGTCTCGATCATTTCTTTTAACTGAGCGACGTCGAAGTCAGTTGTTCTTCCACGCGCATTGAAGTGTGGCATCCCAACATAAATTGCGTCCGCTCCATTATGGATGGCAGCAAGGCACATATTCATGTTTCCAACAGGAAGTAGCAGTTCACTTTTCTTTGACTTTAACATAAGCTTGTCTATACCATTTTTAGGACTCAATTAGGAGACACTTATGAAATATTTATCTTTATTATTCGTTATGCTTTTTACAGTTTCTTGCGGGATGCAGAGTATCCCAACTGCCTTGAATCAAGTGGACGCAGACTGGGCAGAGGTACAAAACCAATATAAACGCCGTGCAGACCTGGTTCCGAACCTGGTTGAAGTGGTAAAAGGGTACGCTTCTCACGAAAAAGAGACTTTAGTAGGAGTTGTAGAGGCCCGTGCTAAAGCTACACAAGTTAACTTTACAGCAGACCAATTGACTGAAGAAAACATGAAAAAGTTCCAACAAGCTCAAGGTGGATTAAGCTCTGCACTTTCTCGCTTAATGGTGACAGTTGAAAAATACCCTGATCTAAAAGCAAACGAAAACTTCCGTGACCTGCAAGCTCAACTTGAAGGAACAGAAAACAGAATTACAGTTGCTAGAAAAAGATACATCGATGCCATCAATAACTTTAACAACCTTGTAACTGTACCTCCAACTTCTTGGTACAACTCAATCTTCTTAAAGCATGCTAAGAAACCACAATTTGCTGTGGAAAATATCCAAGATGCTCAAAACGCTCCAGCGGTTAAATTCTAATGAATTTTTCCAACTGGTTTAAATTTTTAATTTTATTTTTTGCAATCACTTTCAAGGTTTCTGCCTTGGAAGTGCCTGCACTTACCGGCCCTGTTGTTGATGAAGCTCAATTTTTAAGTAGAGATGCAAGTGCTGCGATTCAAAATGCACTTAGAAACTTATACGAAAAAGAAGGCATTCAGTTTCAAGTTCTCATCATTGATAAATTAGTTGATGAAACCATCGAAGGTTATTCAATTAAAGTTGTCGATGAATGGAAAATTGGAAAAAAAGGCGACGATCGTGCTGCTTTATTTTTAATTGCTCTTGATGACCGCAAGATGAGAATCGAAGTCGGAAGAGGTCTCGAAGGAAACCTGACGGACTTAACTACTCACAGAATTATCGAAGAAGTTAAACCCTTCTTTAAAAAAAATGATTTTGATAACGGCGTTGCTTTAGGTCTTGCCCTTATGGCCCAGGCCGAAGGCAAGAAACTTGATTTCCAGGGTGAAATCAGACCTCGCCACGCTAGAAAAGGCGGAAGCGCCTCTATGGTTCTCTTTGCAATCTTCGGACTCATTTTCTTCCTACAATTCTTCTTCCCTAATTCTCGAGGAGGAGGAGGTCGCGGTGGTATGGGTGGCTTCGGAGGAGGCGGATTTGGCGGCGGAGGTTTCGGTGGTGGATCCGGCGGCGGCTCTTGGGGAGGCGGCGGTGGCGGCTTTTCCGGTGGTGGCTCGTCAGGCAGTTGGTAATTAAAAAACAATTAAGGATTAAAAATGAATATTTCAATTAAAGACAGAGAATTGATTAAAGAGCTGATCACAGAAGCAGAACAAAAATCTGATAGCGAAATGGTTCCCATGATTGTCTCTCGTAGTGACAACTACCCTGCTGCTCATTTTCGTGCGGCCATTATCGTTTCATTTTTATTTTCACTAGGACTTTATTTTTCTCCACTCTCAATCATCAACCCGATTTACTTCCTGTGGATTCAACTTCCAGGACTTATTTTAGGTTATTACTTGGCCAATATTCCATCAATCACTCGCCTGCTTATTACAAAACAAGAAGTCGAATATGAAGTCACTCAAAGAGCGATCGAAGCTTTTTTCGAGCACAATCTTCATACGACAGAACAACACAATGGAGTTTTGATTTTCATTTCGATATTAGAAAAGAAAATTAAAATCATCACAGATGTTGGAGTGAGAAAAAAGGTTGATCAAAAGATCTGGGATGAAATTATTTATTCTTTCACTGAAAAAGTTAAAGAAGGTGAATTCGTCGAGGCGCTAAAAAGCACAATTGCTGCCACTTCTACCGTTCTTGAAAACTACTTTCCAGCGACTGGAAAACCAAAAAAGAATGAACTTAAAAATGACATCATCATTGAGTAATGAATGTTAAAAACACTAGCTGCGACACTCATACTTTCATCAACACTTTCTTTTGCTGGAACTCTTCCAACAACGAAAGCTGAATTCTGTGCTCGTTATGAAGATACAACGGTGCTCTCTACTTATTCGAGTGAGAGCAGCAATCTGATGGCCTTCAAGAATAATGGTGGGATCTTTAATGGTGGTGTGTGCTGGTGGCACTCTCGTTTTCAAAGAAACATTTTTTACTTATCTATCTTTCGTCCGGATCTTCCCGCTCCGAGCGCTTCTGAAGTTCGTGCACTGATTAAAGAAGTCCGTGCAGGACAGTCGATTGTCACGATCCCTGGTTTTTCAAACTTCGCCGAATTCAGCGAGACTTACAAAACGGAAATTCAGGCCGAATTAGATGCCTGGCAACGTTTTGATGGAATTGTATGGGGAGTTTGGATTGACGGCCTTAAAGGTGCAACCAAGGTTAAACCAGAGGTTTTAAATACGATGATGGATACAGTCTTCAAATACGTGGAAGTCGACAAGAAGATTGCCTATCAAAAACTCCAAATCAAAGGGATCACTTCTCATGCATGGCTGATTGTCGGAATGAAGAAAGGTGAAAATGGTTACGAAATTGGTTTGATCGACAGTAACATGCCTAGAATGTCCCGCAACTATTCATACAAAGCTGGCGATACAAGCTTCAATGAAAAATCTTACGGTGACTTTGTTCCCTATCTGGAATTTACTCGTGAAGAATCGAGAGTTTCAAGTGTGGCCAAGACGTTTTGTGGAATAAGGGATCTAAATGCCTCTCATCCAGAAGACTGGACGAGAGACTATGAATTAGATTTATTAGAAGCAAAAACAGTTCACTAGTCTTTTTGATTAGCGATTAAAATCACTTGAGCTGTAGCTACTAGCATATCAACAACTTCTTGATCAGAAACTTCGTATTAATTTAATAAACCTTGTGCCATATCCACGATAATATCAACTGCTTCTTCATCAGAAACGTCGCTCATACCTTGAACATTTTTAATTGATTCAGCTAAAGCAATTGTCGCTACACCTGACAGACGAAACTCCTGAGAGTCTTGAATAATTATTTTTGCAATTTTACGTTTAGATGAAACTGCATCAGTACTTCCTTCACTTGATACCTCTAGCATCGTTGTTCCAAAGAACGGAGCTAAAGTCGTTCTGTCAGATGGATCTAAATAAGATCCGCTAGCAAAAGAGTTAACAGAAAAAGCGATTGCCAAAAGTGTAATTAAAATTTTCATAGTATCTCCTAAATTTGTGTTGGCCCATCCTATTACTAATTTGAAAAATTTTATTAAAGTATGAATTTTTTACGCTGACTGCGAAAAAAAAAGGCCGACATAGGCCGGCCTTCAATGACTTAATTCATCTAATAATCTTAAACTCCAATCATATCCATTGCCATATCTACAGCTTCTGCATCAGATACTTCATAAATTTCTTTGATCTCATTTACTAAAGCTTCCAACTCTCCAGAAAGCTTTCCCGATTGGTGATATTCATTCACACCTTCGATAATTTTAGCTTCCTTCCATCCTCTGCCCCCATTAGACATAGATGTAAGAACAGTTGGCAATAAAGTTATCGCAGTTGTTCCTCTAGAAATGTCTAGTGCAAAAGAGCTAAACGATAGGGCCATTGCAAATAATACGATTAAATTTTTCATAGTTTCTCCTAATATGTTTTTAAAAAAATGATCTATATTTTAGTAATTTAAGCTCAAGATTTCTTTTGCTGCTTCAACCAATAGATCGACAGCTTCCGCTTCAGAAACATCCATTTCTGATTGAAGATTTTTAACCTGGTCCGCAAGATAAAGTGGTGCGATTCCAGTTAAGCGGTATTCATTGGCCTCTCTAATAATGGCCTCTGCTTTCCCAAAAGGTTTAATTCCACTTGTTGTCGAAGTTAAAATCGCGGTAGCGGCCCCCATCCCAATTGTTGATTGAGATACAGCTTCGTTTGCAAAAGAGTTTGCAGAAAAGGCCATTGCAAGCAATACGATTAACGATTTCATAAAGGCTCCTAAAAAAGAGATTTAATAATTTATGAAATCATAAACTGAAAAAAGGATGGATTGTTTAAGGTTGTAATTTTTATGAAGGCCGAAAAAAAAGTGTCTAAATTATGGGCAGTGAAAGCAGTCTCGCCCAGAGCTAACTAAGCGAGACTGCTCATATTTTAATTATTTACAAAGACTGCTGTGATCTTGAGAAATTTCGAAAGAAACTTTTTGTTCCATAGTTTCATAGTTGCTGTAGTCCCAGTCAATCAACTTAACTTCTAGTCCACCTAAAGCTTCTCCGCCAACCATATATCCAAGATCAATTGTATAATATGTATCTACAACACCGTTATCTACAACGTGTTTTTTAGCGTCGATTTTGTAAACTACGAAAGACTCTTGAGCTACACCTTGAGAACATACTGCTAATCTCTTAGCTAGGTAGTCTGTAAGGTCACGGCTAAGTTTGTTGTCACCAAGATCAAGGTTAACTGATCCGAATGCCTGAGCTGATACCATCATTACAAGTGCGATTACTGCGTTTTTCATAAAATCTCCTAGTGGTTTAAGAAAGTTAGTTTATCTATTATTTACAAAGTCCCGAGTGATCCTGAGATACCTCAAATGAAATTTTTTGTTCAATCGAATCATAGTTACTGTAGTCCCAGTCTATAAGCTTAATTTCCAGACCTGCCATAGCTTCACCGTTAACCGAGTAACCTACATCAACCGTGTAGTAGTAATCGATGACTCCGTTATCTACTTTATCTTTTTTGACTTTCAAATTTAAAACTGAGAACAACTCTCCAGCTACGCCTTGAGAACATGCCGCTAATCTCTTAGACATGTAGGCCGAGATCACTCTATTTACTAATCCACCATCATCAACCTTCACCAATCCGCGCTCAACTCCATGACCTGCAAAAGACTGTGCTGACAAAAGCGAAAGAGTCAGGATTAAAATTATTTTTTTCATCGTGTTTTCCTAAAAGTTTTTCTAATGCCCCGATTTATATCTGACGATAACGGTACATTCCAATCTTTTAAAAGAAGATTTTCTCCTACTAGGATACTTATGAGCTCACTTGGTGAGGTTTTGATTAAGATCAGGTTAGAACAAGGCCATAGGACGTCTAAGGCCTTCTATAAACATCTGGAATCCAGAAGTCTCGAGTGCAATTATCAGTATTACGTTAAGATTGAAAAAAATTTAGTATTGCCATCTTCAAACCTGGTTAATCAAATCGCCAAAGCTCTTGATCGAGATAATGCCGAGAGATTGATTAAGGCGTTTTGCTCTGATCAGTTTAAAAGTTTTTCTTATATGTTTGAGAGTAATGAAATCGCAGTTACAGCAAGCTCTCCTGCGAAAAACTCTGATTCACTACAGGGACAAAAGACTCTGACTGAAAAACAGGTTCATGCTCTCGCAAGTAATAAAGAAAATTATCATTTGTTTTTGATGATGACTCTTGCAAGAAAACCACTAGAGCAAAAAGACTTGGAAAATTTTAAAAGTTTTAAGAAGGCCATCGTTGCACTAAAAGCAGAAAATATTCTTATTCAAAATGGTGACGCGATTCAAGCGGCCTCAACAGAGTTTGCTTTTCCTAAGGCCGATACACCTGCCCTTATTAAATATTATGAGACTTTCGATCTCTGGGACAAAGAATTCGAAAAGAAATTCTCCCTTGAGACACTAGTGAATAAAATGATGATCAGAAGAATAAGCCCAAGGTACTTAGGTCTGATTCAAAAACAGATTGAAGTCCTGGTCGACATCCTTAGGATTTCGGATGAAAGCGATATCCGCCATAATAATCAAGTCATTCAACTTCAAATCAATTTATGTAAAGGTGAAATACCAGGTTAAAATTAACATCTGTCATTTTTCTTATGGCCCCTCATCACCTTTTGCTTTCGTCTTCCCTTTGCCCCCTATAAAAACACTCTTTCCTATAAATACACTTCTGCCTGAATTGCTTTTGCCTTTGTCTATCAAAGGAGTATCAGATGAAGAAAATAAGAAAAAATACCCAACTTAGTTTACTCAATACAAAACAAGCAGGCAGACCGGCCAAAGTCGATATCGGAATTAGGCACATAAGACGCGAAAGATTCTCAAAACTGACGGCTCTTCACTTAACTATAAAGGTTAGAGACAATAAGGCAGATGTTCAAAATAAGCGCATCCTCAAGGCACTCCACCATGCGATTAAGCGAGCGAGGCTACAAAGGTTGAGAGTGATTCATTATACGCTGGAGTACAATCATGCTCATCTGGTGGTGGAAGCGGCAGATAACAAAATTCTTCATAGAGGGATGCAGGCCTTCGGGATATCGCTGGCAAAAGCAATCAATAAGATTAAGCAGCTCAAAGGGGCCGTCTATAAACACCGTTATCACTTTAGAAAACTCACATCGAGACGCGAATTAAAAAATGCACTTCACTATGTTTTTAGAAATGGAGTGAAACATAAAAGGTCTACGTCACTTTTTGATTTATATAACTCGCTTCCAGCTGAAAAAAGAATTACGGCAGATATGAACATCATTATAGAAAGAAGCCTAAGTCTTTCGAAGCTCAGAGTCGAATTAAGAGAGATTTTAGATGTGACGAAGGTTTTTTACTTGGATTCGTATTATCTGTGGAATTAATCGCATTGGGCGCGTAGTCATAATGCGTTTTTATTAGGATCTTTTCAAAAAATGGGACTGAGGACGGCCTGTCCTCCTGGCCTTCTAACAATTAAGTTGTTAGAAATCGCTCATTAAACTTTAACTGGAGATCACATGAAAAAAATCATTCTTGCACTAGCACTATCTGCTCTATCAACAACTGTTTTCTCGAAAGATCTTTCTCTGTGTACTGTTCAATGTTTAGTAACAAACAATATGTCACGTGAAAGTGTTGTAACTTTAGTAACGGGAGTGTCTTCATCTCTTGAAGAAGCAAAAGCACAAATTAAAGCAAGATGTTCAACAACTGATTCTGATAAAAAACAAATTATCGCGAGCGAAATTTTAAACGAAAATGGAAACAGATTTTACAATAAAACGGCCACTGTTCTTGACTCTCAATGCTCATCAGTTCATTTATAATTATTTTTTAATATTTTAGATAAAAAAAGGCCGCGAAATTCGCGGCCTTTTTTTTTTAGATTCTCGTTAGAACTTTAAACGTAAATTTTTCAAACTTCTCAGTTTTTTCAATTTCCCACTCTTTGTAATTTACCGGTGGAAAAAAAGCATCGGCCGGACCTGTATAGTCCACTTCAGAAAGATAGATCTTATGAGTGTATGGCAAAAAGGCATTGAAGATCTCTCCACCACCAATAACCATCATTTCAAAATCATCTTCTCCTAAGTCTTCTTCAGCTTCAAGCGCCAAATCGAAGGCCATCATAGGATCATGAATAACGATCACTCCATCATGCTTAAAATTTACATCACGAGTGATGACAACATTCGCTCTATCAGGAAGAGGTTTTCCAATCGACTCGAAAGTCTTTCTTCCCATGACAATCATTTTCCCTGTCGTAATCTTTTTAAAATTCTTCAGGTCTTCCGGGATGTGCCACAGAAGTTTATTATCAAGGCCAATTTCACCTTTAGGCCCATAGGCCACTACCATTGAAACATGCATATCGTTTACCTATATAGCAATTGGAGCTTTAATTGTCGGGTGCGGATCGTATCCTTCCAACTTAAAGTCTTCGAATTTGAAATCAAAAATATTTTTAATATCAGGGTTTAGCTTCATTTGCGGAAGCATTCTAAAATCGCGAGTCAATTGAAGCTTCGCTTGATCAATGTGATTTGAGTATAAGTGAGCGTCACCCATTGTGTGAACGAAGTCACCATAACCAAGACCAGTTACCTGCGCCATCATCATTGTTAAAAGCGCATATGAAGCGATGTTAAACGGAACACCTAAAAAGATATCCGCTGATCTTTGGTATAACTGACAAGACAGTTTTCCATCGGCCACATAGAATTGAAAAAACGCGTGACATGGAGGAAGTGCCATCTTTTCGATCTCAGCTACGTTCCATGCAGAGACGATTAAACGTCTTGAATCCGGGTTTTTCTTAATCTGGTTAACAACAGTTGTGATCTGATCGATCGTCTCACCGTTGGCCCCGTGCCAGCTTCTCCATTGAGATCCGTAGACCGGTCCAAGATTTCCATCTTCATCGGCCCATTCATCCCAAATAGAAACGCCATTGTCTTTTAGGTATTTAATATTGGTTTCACCTTGAAGAAACCAAAGCAATTCGTGAATGATTGATTTCAAGTGAAGTTTTTTTGTCGTAACAAGCGGGAAGCCTTCAGCAAGATTGTATCTCGCTTGGTAACCGAAAACAGAAAGAGTTCCTGTTCCAGTACGGTCTTCTTTTTTCGCGCCATTTTTAAGAACGTGCTCCATCAGATCGTGATATTGCTTCATGTTCCATCCTTGTGTGTATTGTGAGTGTGTGTCTCAATGAAATAGTAACTTTTCGAGCAGATCTTTACAACGTAAGTTTAGAATCCGAAGCCATTTTCGTCAGCGCATTAACGCATTTTTAAATAAAAAGTCTCTTTCAAAATAGAGAAAATCTTACTGAAACAAACAATGGTGAAAGAAAAACGGAGGTTCAGGTGATACATCGCTCAAAAAAGCTTACCGAGAATTCGAGAAGTTTTCTGGTGGGGGGAAATCTAAAAAAAGCCTGCAAGCAGATTTAATAACCCCCCACCAGTTTTTATTCTAGCAAGAGGCTTAAAATTTTCAATAAGAAAGTTTTTTTGACATCAGCGTATTCTTAAACTCAACATCATTTCTGACCTTAATATATTCCTTCTCAGTGAGAAAACCAGAATGCTGAAAAAACTTTCTTGCCGTTAAACTCACATCACTAGTGAGCTTATCTAATTTCAAGTCTTTCGCATGATTTTCTAAATGCTTTAGAAGAACTTTTCCGACTCCTTTTCCCTGACTCTCGGCGCTGACGTAAAACATATCTATATTTCCATCATTTTCCAGATTGGCGAAACCTAAAATCAAACCGTTTTCTTCGGCCACTAGAGCATAGCTTTTTTCAAGCCGACTCTCCCAGACAGAATCATCTATAAAATCCGGCGCCCAGGCCTTAAGCTGCTCAACTGAATAATCAACACAGCAAACTCTGTGAACTGTCTCTCTGAAGAGTTCAATTAATGTTTTGGTGTCTGTTTTATGGAAATTCCTAACAATCATGACTAAAAAGTAAAATAAATACTCCCTTCGGTATAGTCTAAATTCTTTTAGCTTTACAAAAATTCACCTCAACCACAAAATTAAGGGATAAATTATATACCTTGAAAGGAATCTAGGAAGTAAGTATGACAAAAGTTGTGACGGGTCTTGAGCGCTTAATCGCAGAAAAATCTCTTCAAGAGAGCATCAAAGGAAATATTGGTTATCTATGCCATAGCGCTTCGATCGACTCTCAATTCAATACTGGAGTTGTTCTTCTTCAAAAACTTTTCGGTTCTCGTCTTAAAAAATTATTTGGACCTCAACACGGATTCGTGACAGACGTTCAAGATAACATGATGGAGACGGCCCACTACGTTCACCCATTTTTTAAAATCCCGGTTTATTCACTATACTCTGAAACAAGAACTCCAACTGACGAAATGTTAGAAGGATTAGATACGTTAATCATCGATCTTCAAGATGTAGGAACTCGCGTTTATACCTACATCTCTACTCTTTCATTAATCATGGAAAAGTGTGTTGGAAGAGATATTAAACTTGTTGTACTAGATCGTCCGAATCCAGTTGGTGGAGACATGATCGAAGGGACAATCTTAAAACCTGGATATGAATCTTTCGTAGGAAGATACCCAATCCCTCAACGTCACTCATTAACAATGGGAGAAGTAGGATTGTTCGGACAAAAAGTTTTAAATACAAATTGTAACCTTGAAGTTATCTCAATGAAAAATTGGAAACGTTCAATGTACTGGACTGACACTGGTCTTCCATGGGTATTACCTTCTCCTAACCTTCCGACACCGGAAGGAGCGATTACATTCGCTGGAACGGTTCTTTACGAAGGAACGAACATTAGTGAAGGACGTGGGACAACACGCCCTCTGGAGATCGCTGGATACCCTGGAATCGAGTCTTTTGATTTCGTGGATCGCATGCAAAAAAGATTTAAAGAAGAAGGTTTAACTGAAGGCTTTAACCTTCGTCCAATCATCTTCCTTCCGACTTTCCAAAAACACCAAGGCCAAAACTGCGGTGGAGTTCATATCCATCCAACAGAAAATGCAAAGTTTAAATCGTGGACTGTTTCTCAAATGATTTGTCGTGAATTCAAACGTGAGCTTGGTGACAAGTTCGAGTTTCACAGCAAACCATACGAGTATGAATTTCATAAGCTAGCGATCGATTTGATCAATGGTACGGATGAAGTAAGACTGTGGGTTGATAAGCTAGGATCGTTATCAGAACTTCAAAAAATCGAGACTCAAGGTCATCAGGAATTTTTAAATAAGAGACAAGATATTTTAATTTATTAATTTGCGGAAAAAATGCTCCAGTGGAGCATTTTTATATCGCTTGAAAAATAAAAAAACTGAACTTCTTTAAAAGAGTTCCGCAAATATAAAAGGGCCTCACTAGAGGCCCTTTTTTTTACTTAAAAGATAAAACAAATCCACCGTAACGTTGAACTAATCCATCGATTGATCCAATTGGCGAAGAGATGTTGCTTGTTAATTCAGCAAGGATATAAGCTTGTGTTACATCTTTTTTAAAAGATAAAAAGATTTTAAATGTCCCTGGAGTTTTTCCCAGTGAAAGAGTTGAAAGAGTCACTCCCTTTGGATCAACAGCGTAAAAGTTAACTGCTGTTAATTTGTTATTTGTAGTGCCTAAAGTTCCATCGTCAAGAATGATGTAATTGTGAAGGATTTCGTCAGATGAACTAGCAACGAACTTGTAACCATTGTCGACTTCAGCACATTTCAAAAAAGACATCTCAAGAGTTACTTCTCTAGTGTCATTCAGGATTTCTTCTGACTCCAATTTTAATGAATAAGAACGAAAACCTACGTCTGCTTTAGTTTTGCAAATAGCGTTCATATTATCGTTGTTTCTTGTGATTGCTGTTTCAGCGAATGCTGTCGTTGCCAGAAATAAAGATAAACAAATTGAAAGAAATTTCATAGTGCCTCCACATAAATATATATGCAGGCACTATCATGAAATTTGTTTTGTTGTCTTTTAAATAAATAAAAAAGTTTAAGCGGCGATTTTTCCAGCGTAAGAAACTGTCATCGCAAAACGATAATAATCCGGCACCCTGCGCTCTAAAATCCCCCAGATGATTCCTTCTTCTATCCCATCAACTCGTGCGGCCTGAATCAAACCTCGCACGCGAAAGTCCAGTTGATCAAAATCCAAATGAGAACGATAGACTGATTCACTCTCCACAATAATCTCTTCGATTACCTCAGAGTATTGCTTGATCAGAGTTTGCTTGAAATCGTCTTTACTATGCATTCCTTACCTTCCTCGATTGGATTTTTGCTTTTTCGCAAAACCATAATTGAGTCTAAGCGAGTTCTGAAAAATCTTAATCTATATTGAAAAACTTTGGTATTTCTGCACCTTACGCAAATATATAAATATTGTTTAAACCTCTTTACATAAGGTTCCCGCATGTTACTGTTATTATTGTTAAAGGTTTGACCAACCAATTACATCTACTTAATTTTACAATGGAGCACATAATGAAAATGACATCTACGCCGCACAAATTCTTGGCAACGATGACCGCTTTAGTGGTTATGGGATCTGCAATGGCGGCCGACCTAAAAATCGGAGTTGTATCATCTTTAACGGGTCCCACTGCAACCTTTGGACAAGAAGACGTAAACGGAATCAAGCTCGCTTACGAAAAATTAAAAAAAGGTACGGGAAAGAAATTTGACCTGGCCATCGAAGACGATAAATCTGAGGCCATGGAATCAACAAGTGCGACAAGAAAACTTTTAAGCGTTGATAAAGTTTCTGTCATGATCGGGTCTCCGACTTCATCATTGGCACTAGCTTCAGCTCCCATTGTTCAGCAAGCAAAAATTCCATTCATCACTCCTACTGCAACAAATCCAAAAGTAACAATGGTTGGTAACTATATCACTCGCGCTTGTTTCACTGATGATTTCCAGGGTATTGTTATGGCGAAATTCGCCATCCAGACTTTGAAAAAAACAAAAGGTCTCATCCTTATCGAAAACACTTCTGACTACTCTAAAGGATTAGCGAAAGCTTTCACTGAGCAATTCACAAAACTTGGTGGAAAAATGGTTAACACTGAAGAGTTAACTTACGCTGCTAAAGATACAGACTACCAGTCACTTTTAAGAAAAGTAAAAAGAGCAAATCCAGATTTCATTTTTGTTCCAGGCTACTATGTTGAAGTTGGTTATATCGTAAAACAAGCTCGCGCTTTAGGAATTAACATTCCTTTCCTAGGTGGTGACGGATGGGCCTCTCCAAAACTTTTCGAAATCGCCGGAGCTACAGTTAAAGGATCATACATTTCTAGTCACTTTGCTCCAGATGATAAAGCTCCCATCGTTCAAAACTTCGTAAAAGATTATGAAAAAGCTTACGGAACAAAACCGGGATCATTCGCGGCCCTTGGATATGATTCACTTGGTATCATTGCTGATGCTATCAAGAGAGCAAAATCTACAAAGCCTTCTGACATCAGAGACGCTTTAGCTGCAACGAAAGACTACCAGGGTATTACGGGGACAATTACATTTGATAAAGACAGAAACCCAATGAAGTCAGCCGTTGTTTTAGAAGCAACAACTTCTGGTTTTATATTCCACTCTAGAGTGAATCCATAACAATGGAGGCAAGATGCAATCTCAAACTATATCAAAAAACTTTGGTATTTCGGGGTCTTACATGTTTACAATAAAAATAGTGTAAATAACTTTACATAAGAATCCGCCATGTTACTGTTATTATTGTTAAATACTTAACCGACGAATTGCATCTGCTTCATTTTACAAAGGAGTGCTTAATGAAAATGACATCTATGCCACACAAAATGCTAGCAACTATCACCGCTTTATTGATGGTTGGAACAGCTATGGCCGCTGACCTTAAGATCGGAGTTGTATCTCCTATGACAGGTGCTACTGCTACGTTTGGACAAGAAAACGTAAACGGTATCAAGCTCGCTTACGAAAAATTAAAAAAAGGTACGGGAAAGAAGTTTGATCTAATTATTGAAGACGATAAGTCTGAAGCAATCGAATCAACAAACGCGACAAGAAAACTTTTAAGCGTTGATAAAGTTTCTGTTATGATCGGAGCTCCGACTTCATCATTGGCACTAGCTTCTGCTCCAATCGTTCAGGAAGCAAAAATTCCATTCATCACTCCAACTGCAACAAATGCAAAAGTAACAATGGTTGGTGATTATATCACTCGCGCATGTTTCACAGATGATTTCCAAGGTGTAGTAATGGCGAAATTCGCCATCCAGACTTTGAAAAAAACAAAAGGTCTCATCCTTATCGAAAACACTTCTGACTACTCTAAAGGATTAGCAAAAGCTTTCGGTGATGAATTCACAAAACTTGGTGGGAAACTAGTTAACACTGAAGAGTTAACTTATGCTGCTAAAGACACTGACTTCCAGTCACTTTTAAGAAAAGTAAAAAGAGCAAACCCTGATTTCGTTTTTGTTCCAGGTTACTACGTTGAAGCTGGTCTTATTATTAAGCAAGCTAGAGCGTTAGGAATTAACGTTCCATTCTTAGGTGGAGACGGATGGGATTCACCAAAACTTTTCGAAATCGCTGGTGAGTCTGTTAAAGGTGCATACATCTCTAACCACTTCGCTCCAGATGATAAATCTCCAGTGGTTCAAAACTTCGTAAAAGATTATGAAAAAGCTTACGGAGCAAGACCAGGATCATTCGCGGCCCTTGGATATGATTCACTTGGTATCGTTGCTGATGCTATCAAGAGAGCAAAATCGACAAAGCCATCTGATATCAGAGACGCTCTAGTAGCGACAAAAGGTTACCAAGGTATTACTGGAACAATTACATTTGATAAAAACAGAAATCCAACTAAGTCGGCCGTTGTTTTAGAAGCAACTCCTTCTGGTTACGTTTTCCATTCAAGAGTGAATCCATAATAATGAGTCAAGATACAATCTATTTTTTTTGGGATTGTCTTCAATATCTAATCAACGGTATTGCTCAGGGCTCGCTTTATGCGATCGTGGCCCTGGGCTATACCATGGTTTATGGGATTATCCGTTTAGTTAATTTCGCGCACGGTGAATTCTTAATGCTTGGTGCTTTTTGTGGCTACTTTGCATTAAGGTTCCAGTTGCCGATGCCGGTTGCCATACTTGCAAGTATGCTTGGTGCAGGAATCGTCGCTCTTATTGTTGAGCGATTTCTCTACCGCCCAATTAGAGGCGAAGGAAGAATTCCCGCTTTAATTACGGCCATCGGCGCTTCGCTATTTTTCCAATACACGGGCCAGCTTGCTTTTGGAGCTGATCCAAAAACAATTCCTCCGGTTTTCACAGAAGTGATTTATAACTTCGGTGAAATCAACGTTTCAAACATTCAGATTTTCATTTTTGGTCTGACACTTTTTATTTTACTTTTTTTGTGGTGGCTTACCCACTTCACAAAAATTGGTGTGGCCATGAGAGCGACGTCTTATAACTTAAAGGCCGCTGAACTTATGGGGATCAACACTAATAGAATTATTGCATTTACATTTTTTCTGGGAGCTGCCCTTGCTGGTCTTGCCGGAATCCTTATGGGCTATACGATGTCAATCGAGCCGATGATGGGAATGAGTTTAGGATTAAAAGCTTTCGTTGCGGCCGTTGTTGGCGGTATCGGAATCATTCCTGGAGCTGCTCTTGGTGGATTCATTATTGGAATCGCTGAGAACATGGTCGCAGGATTATATAAGTCGAGCTTCAGAGATGGAGTCTCATTTTTTATTTTGATTATTATTCTTTTAATTAAGCCTTCAGGAATTTTAGGCAAAAATGTGAAGGAAAAAGTTTAGATGGATTATTACTTACAGATTCTCACTAACGTGGGGATTTTCATTACACTGACACTAAGTTTAAACCTGATCAATGGTTACTGCGGGCAATTTTCTCTAGGCCACGCAGGCTTTTGGGGCGTTGGTGCGTACGCCAGTGCGATTTACGGAGTGTATTTTGCTCTGCCTATCGATCCAACATTAAACATGATCATCGCCGTCTTAGTTGGTTTTTCAGCGGCCGCTCTTTGCGGACTATTGATTGGAATTCCTTGCTTAAGATTAAAAGGCGACTACCTCGCTATCGCCACCATCGGCTTTAGTGAAATCCTTCGCATTATTATTATGAACACTGAAAGTATTGGTGGACCTCGCGGGTTTACAAATATTCCCAAGTGGACCAATGCCTGGTGGGTTTGGGGGCTAGCACTTATCACAACCATCTTCATGCTCAATTTAAAACGCTCCGCTTTTGGCCGCGCCATTATCTCAATCAGAGAAGATGAAATCGCTGCTGAAACCATGGGGATCAATCTTTTTAGGTACAAACTTTTTGCTTTCATTATTGGTGCCGGTATTGCCGGAATCGCCGGTGCGCTAGTGGCCTATGATCAGCAATTCCTTCACCCGAACAATTTTAGTTTTATGTGGAGTGTAAGTATTTTAGTTATGGTGATTTTAGGCGGACAAGGATCTGTAACAGGTTCTATCGTTGGAGCGGTCATTTTAACTATCCTTCCAGAAATTCTAAAACTTATCGGTTCAGACATCTCCACATGGCGTGTTTCAATCTACGCGGCCTTAATGATTATTCTCATGCTGACTCGCCCGCAAGGAATCTTTGGTCCACATGAACTCTTTGAAAAAAAGAGACTTCAAAAAGGGAGTGTATAAATGGGTGCAGCAGCTCTTTTAAGTATTGATAAAGTCACCATGAGATTTGGCGGTTTAACGGCCGTAAAAAATGTCAGTATCTCGATTGGTAAAACAGACTTAGTCGCAGTTATTGGTCCCAATGGCGCCGGTAAAACCACACTCTTTAATACCATCACTGGAATCTATTCTCCGACTGAAGGGACCGTCACTTTAGATGGAGAAAAAATCAGTGCAAGAAAAGCGAGTGATATCACAAAGCTTGGTATCGCCAGAACTTTCCAAAACATCAGATTGTTTAATAACCTGAGTGTAATCGACAATATTAAAATCGCTCGTCATACGAGAATTAAATACTCTTTCTTCGATGGAATTTTTAAAACGAAAAAATACCGCGAAGAAGAAAAACTAATTACAGAAGAGTCATTAAAACTTTTAGAACTTTTTAATCTTGCTGATAAAAAAGATCTGCTAGCAAAAAACCTTCCTTACGGTGCTCAAAGAAAATTAGAAATGGCCCGCGCCCTTGCGACGAAACCAAAACTTCTGCTTCTTGATGAACCTGCGGCCGGAATGAACCCGACTGAAACAAAAGAACTAAGTGAGCTGATTCATTTTATCCGCGACCAATTTCAAATTGCCGTGATTTTGATTGAGCATGATATGAACCTGGTTATGGGTATTGCAGAGAGAATTTACGTTCTCGATTATGGAAACTTAATCGCTGAAGGGGCCTCTCGTGACATTCAAAACAACCCAAAAGTTATCGAGGCCTATCTAGGTGCCGATATAGATACGGGACACTAATGACAATTAATCAAAAACCTATTTTAGAAATAAAAAATTTAAATACCTATTACGGAAATATTCACGCCGTAAAAAATATCAGTCTGGAAATCAACCGCGGGGAAATCGTCACTCTCCTAGGAAGTAACGGAGCGGGGAAAACAACTACACTCCACACCATTTCAGGTCTCTTAAAAGCGACTTCCGGTGAAATTAATTTTGAAGATCAATCGATTCAAAAGTTATCCGCTCACCGCATCACAGCTTTAGGACTGGCCCAATCCCCTGAAGGCCGCCAGATTTTTGCCAATTTATCGATTAAAGAAAATCTCGATATGGGCGCTTATCTTAGAAAAGATTCCGACGGAATAAAAAAAGATTTAGATTTTGTTTATAACCTGTTTCCAAAATTACTAGAGAGAAAATCTCAATTGGCCCAGACTTTATCAGGCGGAGAACAGCAAATGCTTGCTATTGCTCGCGCTTATATGGCCAAACCAAAACTTCTTTTATTAGATGAACCCTCACTTGGAATTGCGCCTATTCTGGTTGGAACGATTTTCCGTGCGATCACGGAAATAAATCAATTGGGAATGACAATTTTACTAGTTGAACAAAACGCTAATCTTGCCCTAAAAATTTCTCACCGCGCTTATGTTCTCACCAATGGCGAAATCACTTTGCAAGGCAAATCGAGTGAATTATTATCTAACCCAGAAATCAAAAAAGCATACCTGGGTAACTAAAGGATAGAATTCATGACATTAGATGAAGCGATCACACTTTTAAAAAACGCCGTAAAGTGGTCAGAAGTAAAAGATCAAAAGCACATTGACCTAACTGTTATTGCCGCAGAAGAACGCCCTCTTTACCAAAGAGCTCTTGCTGTAGCGAACATTGAAGTAGAAAAAGGAACTCTTACACAAGACGCTCTAAAAGCTCGTCTTGGTCTAGATTAATCACCGTACAAATAAAAGGACTCACATTATGTCTCAAGCACTAAACGATGCTGTTCACTGGGCGGACCTTACCGCTGATAAATTAATCCGTCAGGAAGACAAAGACACATACACTCTAGCAAGCGGGATCACTCCTTCTGGTGTTGTTCACTTTGGTAACTTCCGCGAAGTAATGACAACTGAATTAGTTGCTCGTGGATTAAAGAAGCGCGGAAAGAAAGTTCGTTTTATTTTCTCTTGGGATGACTACGATACATTCAGAAAAGTTCCAGCAAATCTTCCTAAGCAAGACGAGCTAGCGAAATATTTATTCCAACCAATTGTTGATACTCCAGATCCTTTTGGAGATCACAAGTCATACGCTGCTCACCACGAAGCAAGCTTTGAAGCACAACTAAAGAAAATGGGAATCGAGCTTGAGCCGATTTACCAGGCAGACAGATACAAAGCTGGGGCCTACAAAGAGCAAATTAAATTAACTCTTCAAAAGAAAGATACAATTGCAGCGATCTTAAATAAATGGAGATCAACTCCACTTCCAGATAGCTGGATGCCGGTTTCTGTTTACTGTGAAAAATGTAACCGCGATAAAACGACGGCGACAAAATATGACGGTCACAACAAACTTGATTACACTTGTGAATCTGAAGACTGTAACAACGTTGGAACTCTTGATCTTGAAACAACTTCAAGAGCAAAACTGCCATGGCGTATGGACTGGCCGATGAGATGGGCCTTTGAAAAAGTCGATTTCGAGCCAGGTGGAAAAGACCATTCTTCTCAAGGTGGATCTTTTACAACAGCTAAAGATATCGTTGCTGAAGTCTACGGATGGAAAGCACCTATGTACCTTCAATACGATTTCGTATCGATCAAAGGTATGGGCGGAAAAATGAGTTCTTCAAAAGGGAACCTTGTTACCGTTAACGACGTACTAGATGTTTACGAGCCGGAAATGGTTCGTTGGATTTTCGCTTCTTATAAAACAAACATCGACTTCGGATTATCATTCGACTTAGACGTTATTAAAAACTACGAAGACTTCGACAGAATGGAACGTCTTGCTTTCGGCCTTGAAGCTGGAAACGAGAAAAAAGTCGCGATGGCAAAAAGAGTTTATGAGCTTTCTCAAATTGGAGAGACTCCAAAAGAGATGCCATTCCAACCTGCTTTCCGTCACCTTTGTAACGTTCTTCAAATTAACGATCTTGATATTAAACGTGCTCGTGGTTTCTACAATGATGAAATCAAAAATGAGCGCGATGAAAGACGTTTCCAGGAGCGCGCTCAAAGAGCTGCTTACTGGATTGAAAACTCTGCACCTGAAGAATTTAAATTCTCTTTAAATACTGAAGTTGTAAAAATGGATCTGGATGCAAAACAAACAGCGCTTCTAAACGATCTACATTCGTTTTTAAAGACTGAATGGTCAAACATCCATGATGATAAGGCCCTTCATGAGAAAATGTATGAAATCATCAATTCTCACGAGCTAGAGCCAATGCCGGTGTTCACTCTTCTTTATAAGAAGCTGATTAACCTGGAAAAAGGACCAAAGCTTGCTGGTTTCATCCGTACCATTGGGCAAGAGCGTGTATTAAAGCTCCTAGTGCCATAATGATTCTGAATTTCTCTTCTCATTAAAAAAATACTTACAAAGGCCGTGAAAACGGCCTTTTTTCAAATATTACCGCTGACTACCATTTGATTAAAGCGCAATACTCAGATAAACCAGTTTTGCAGATCTAAATTAGAGGGGGACATCTATGAGATTTTTACAAACGTTGGTTTTAAGTACAGTTGCGATTTTTTCCGCAACAGCATCAGCTGAGTACTGCACAACGGTTATCCGCGAATATAAAGGAGAGAACTACTCTTACGAGTACGATACTTTCACAAGAACATCTTACTCAACAGACGCTGCTTGCAGTGATGCTATGTTTGATTGTTCGAGAAAACTTTCTGAGTATCAGTCCCGTGGATATTATTACAACGCTCAATGTGCGGTAAAATCGAATTCATATCCATCAGACCCAAGACCTTCGTACCCTTCTTATCCGTCATACCCATCATATCCAAGTTACCCACCAAATTACCCAACATACCCACCACGTGATCCATACCCATCGTATCCACCACGTGACCCATATCCTTCATACCCACCAGGACGTGATCCTCATTATCCGCCAGGACGTGATCCACATTACCCAGGAAGATTCCCTCCAGGACGTGAACCATACCCAGGTTACCCACCTCCAGGAAGAGACCCTGCAGATGATCCAGGAAGATATCCTGGTCGCGATCCTGGAAGAGATCCAGGCAGAGACCCAGGACGCAACCCAGGAAGAAATCCAGGTCGCAGATAATAAAAAAATAATAACGAACAGCTAACGATGAATACTAATTAAGGAGAGATTATGAAAACATTACTGGCCCTTATTCTACTGAGTGTTGCAAGTGTATCATTTGCAAGTGACACATGCTCTTATGTAATCAAAGACCGTTACGGATACGAGTATGAAACACACACTCGCCTATCATATAACCAACAAGCAGCTTGCAGTGATGCAGACTACGCTTGCCGTGTAGCGATTTCAGATGGACAAAGAAACGGAAAATACATGGATGCTTATTGCGAGCAAAAAAGTGTTATCACTCCTAACAGACCTCCACTTCCTCCAACATCAACAACAATGTGTACAACTGACCTTGTTGATTACTACGGTGGAATCGTAAGAAGTTTTGCTGGATACGGAAACACTCAATGGGAAGCTTGCAACCAATCAGAGCAGTTTTGTAACTACGAACTCTCGCGTGATACAAGCCGCGGATGGAGATGTGTAACAAGAAACGGGAACTACCCTAATCCATACCCACAACCAAGACCACCACGTGATACAACTGAAACTTGTAAAGCATCACGCTTTGATCCAGCTGGATACTACATTCAATCGTACATCCAGTCATACACTGGCCCATACGGATCAGATGTTAAAGGTGAAGCTTGCAGACGTGCTTACCAACAATGTTCATATGAAATTCGTGGACGTCAGACTTGTAGAATTGAAGGCTAATTTAAAAGACATTTCATAAAATAAAAAGGCTTCCTATGGAAGCCTTTTTTATGTCATAAAGTTTGCGACTATTTACAAATAGAGTATCTGGCCATTTCTTTTTCGCAAAAGACTTTAGCATAGAGTCCTGAAAAATAAGATTTCCCAAGTGTTTTTCTAGTTTCCACATTCGTGTTTAAATTGAGAATAACCAATTCAACAGAATAGCTTCCCCACACTTCGCTACATTCACAATACGTTGCAAACTGATCTCTGCATTCATTTGTATTATCTGCAAATGCCGGAACTGATAGTAGGACAATCAATAAAGCTAAAAATTTCATCAAAACCCCTTTCATGTATAGTTCCTGTTTTTATCAATATTAAATACTGATGCCAAATATTAATTCTTCTCAATCCATTGGCCAAACAGAATTTCAAGCTGTTAGTTTATTTCCTCACATTAAACGAACTCAAAAAAAAGGGCCTCCATCAGGAAGCCCTTAATCGTATCAATATTTTTTTAGCAACAACTAGTTCATGTATTCACAAGTTGTTTTCACAGCGATCGTAGAAGATAGTTCTTCATCAATAACCAGCTTCCCTCTTAATATCATCGTTGGTTTTGTGTAATCAAACATAACAATTCCATCAAACTTAGATGCACCGTCAGTCGTTGCTAAAGCAACAGCTCCATTCATGTCATTGCTTGTATCAAGCTGACCTACGATTAAACGTGTTCCCATGATCAAAGTGATATCGTTCACTCTTTTATCATTTCCTTCGTCGTCCATTCCAGCTCTGTGTTCAACTGAGTTGATAACGATATTCATTTTTGATCCTTCAAGATCAATTTTTCCTTTGCATAATAACCATGAGCTATCTGCTGCAAGAACACTTGTTGTGAATGAAAGAACAAAAAGACTGATAAAAATTTTCATTAGATACTCCTCTAAATAATTTTAGAAATCGAGGATAGATTTATCGTAAATAAAACATTTTTACCAAGAGATAATGAAAATAATACAACACAATTAGGTATGCGAACGATAGACAAATAGATTAGTGAGACCTTAAGGCCATGTATGAAATGATAAGTTCAAGACCGCCGATGCGAGCTTGAAGTTCTTCTGGATTTGATTTGTATTCTGGAACAACAGACAGGATGACTGAAAGTTCTTCCAAGATGTTTTTAGCAGCTTCAAGATGAGAGTGTGCTTCCGTATTAATTTTTTCAACGAATGCATTAAAAGGAATTCCTTTTACAGCGTCGATCAACTCCTCACCTTTTTTAAAGCGAGCGAAGTGAGCAGGATGAGCATCAAGCATTTCATAAACAACAGCGTTTACGATTCCGTTTTTCAGATCTAGTTCCTGATCTTTTTGTGAGTCACCTGAGTAATCAAGAGTGTCGTCAATTAACTGGAAAGCTAATCCCAAGCGGCGACCAAACTCTCTACATAAATCAACTGTCGCTTTATCTGCACCACTTAAAATAGCAGGGGCCACAGAACAGTAACACATAACTGATGATGTTTTTTTCTCAGCAACTTCACGGATAAGTTCGCGAGTGTAATTTCTATCGCCGATTAAATCTAATTGTAACCACTCGCCTTCTGTCAGGTCTTTAATAACCAAAGACATCTCACGAACCAGTTCAAGGTTCCCGGCATTTGTCAGGTCAACGATGACACTTGAAAGTAAGTAATCCCCAGCAAGAACCGCTCTTTTATTGCTAGCAAGAATGTTTATTGAGGGTGCGCCTCTTCTCATAGTTGCGTTATCAATAACGTCGTCATGAGAAAGTGAAGAAGCGTGAACTAATTCAGAAGCACGTGCGTAAGGAACCACTGTTTCGAAGTCGACTCTAAATAAATGGGCCATCAAAAACGTTAGAAGTGGGCGAAGTCTCTTCCCCCCTTTCAAAACTGTTTGAGATAGAATTGCGTCAATCGCCTCGTGAGCTTTCACTGAGCGAATCTGCAAATCCATAATTTTTGAATTCTCGAGAGCTTCCTTTGGGAGAGCGTCGAGAAAGTCGTTCATCATTGTGTTTCCCCTAGACTTGGCAGCGTAACAAATACGTTAATTAAAGTAAATCCAAATCTTGCTATGTCTATGATGTTTAAGGTAAAAAGGAAGCATTCAAAAGGATAAAAAAATGACAAACGAACTAGATGCTAGAAAGAAAGAATCTTATAAAATTTTCGATGATATCGCAGGTACTTACGATCTGCTTAACCATTCGCTTTCAATGGGTATCGATGTTTACTGGCGCAATAAAATGCTTAAGCATCTGCCAAATAAAGAATCAATCAACGCATTAGACCTGGCAACAGGTACAGGTGATGTTGCTTTAACTCTTGTTAAAGATAAACGTGTTAAAAAAATTACAGGTCTAGATCTTTCAAAAGGAATGATCGACGTTGGAATTAAAAAAGTAAAAAAGAAAGGCCTTGAGAAAAAAATCTTCTTAATGCTTGGTGATGGTGTAAGCATTCCAACAGGGGACGCTGCTTTTGATTTAACAACAATCTCTTTTGGTATCAGAAACTTTTCTGACCCTCAAAAATCTCTTCACGACATTCACCGTGTATTAAAAAGAGACGGACGCCTGATGATTATGGAATTCTCAATTCCAACAAACTTCATCGTAAGAAACGTTTACTTCTTCTACTTCAGACATTTATTGCCATTCATTGGTAATATTGTTTCAAAACATAAAGACGCTTACACATACTTAAATAAAAGTGTGGAAGACTTTCCTTACGGAGACAAGTTTTTAGGAATGATGAGGACAGCTGGTTTTCAAGACTTAAAAATGATCCCTCTCACTTTTGGAATCGCGACTCTTTACATCGGTGATAAGAAGTAATGACTGCGGTAAGTTTCTTAAAAAAGGAACTTCAAAAAATTGACTCTCAAGTAAGTCAAAAAATCACTACGTTTACATTTCCAGATATTTCTTTAGTGGACCTGCTTCCTTTTGCGGCCACTGAAGAAGTTTTTTTCTTTGAATCAAAAGAAGAAGACTTCTCTTACCTGGCCTTAGGTAAATCAAAATTCTTTCTTAAGTCAGATGTTCAGGAGTTCCTGGATCATAACCCTGAAGACATTTTGGTTTTTCAAGATTCATTCGAAGAAAACTCGGCCACATTATGCTATTTACCGGAATGGTGTTTAGTCAGAAGAAATGGGTCTGTGACATTAAGAGTTCACCACTCGCTGGAATACCAATCGTATTCTCCAAGTAACATTATTTTTAACCTCTCTATCTGGGAGTCATTTCTCGGACCGTGGATTTCTTACGAAGAAAGACCCGAAAGCGATGAGTGGGCCAAGATGATAAACGATGCCAATCGTTTATTTTCGAGATCTGAGTTAGAAAAAATTGTTTTACATAGAAAAAAGATTTTCACTTATGACTCCCCGATTGAAATGACGGTTTTATTTCGCGAAGTCTACGAGGCCAATAAAAACAGCTCGCATTTTACGGTTTATAATCAACTCAATTATATGGAAGCGTTTATCTCGCTTACGCCAGAGCGCCTTTTTACATTAAAAGGTCAAAACCTTGAAACGGTTTCACTGGCAGGAAGTATTGCCAGAGGAACTGATGAAGAAAGCGATCGTGAATTAGAAGAAAGACTTACAACTTCAGATAAATTAATTCGTGAACACAACATCGTCACAAAAGCGATTGAAGAAAAACTTCGTCCTGTTTTATCAGAACTTACGATCTCACCTCTGATTACGATGAAGCTTCCCTACATTCAACACCGTCAAGCAGTCATTAAAGGCGTCTTAAAAGACACAACAACTGTTTTAGAATTAATTGAACTGCTTCATCCGACACCAGCGGTTGGTGGAATCCCTCACGATAAAGCAAAAGTTAAAATTCTTGAAATTGAAAAAGAAAAACGTGGATACTACGCAGGCCCAGTGGGCGTGCTTTCACAAAAGTTTTCTGAGATAGCTGTAGGAATCAGGTCTGCACTGATTCTTGGGCCTAACCTCACTGTCTACGGTGGAGCTGGCATTGTTGCCGGTTCAGAGGCCGAAGAAGAATGGATTGAAACCGGCACAAAGATGCAACCCTTTATTAAAGTCATTAACAAAAGCACGCTCTAGGTATTTTATGGAAAAATTACTCTCACAAAATATTAATCGCATCTGGTCTAGTTTAATCATTGATGAGTTCGTAAAAAACGGCATCACTCAATTTTATCTTTCTCCAGGAATGCGAAACGCCCCTTTAATTGCGGCAATGATTCAACTGCAGAAGTTTCACAAAGAAGTAGAAATCATTCTTTGTATTGACGAGCGAGGAGCTTCTTACCGCGCTCTTGGATACACGAAGGCCACAGGGAAACCTGCCGTTTTAGTTTGTACTTCCGGAACGGCCCTTGCGAATTATACTCCAGCAGTAGTTGAAGCAAAAAAATCAAATCTTCCTTTAATTGTTTTATCAGCTGACCGTCCGGCAGAGTTAACTTTCTGTGACGATAATCAGACGATTGATCAGACAAAATTCTTCGGGGACTACATTCAAGGTGAAATGAGCCTTGGTGCTCCTACAGTTGATATTTCGCCTTTAGCGATGACTTCAAGTTTATCAAACCTGATTCACAAATCACTTTACCCGCAAAAAGGTCCTGTGCACTTTAACTGTGCTTTCAGAGAGCCACTTGAAGATACTAGTATTCCCGTTCCAGCTGATTACTTGAAACTTGCTCAAATTCAAATTGAGAGATCAGGGCCATCAACTCGTTATGTGAATCTTGAAACCAGACCGGATAAAAATGCAATTGCTGAAATTGCAGAAGTTTTAAAGAAATCTAAAACTGGTTTATTAGTTGTAGGAAGCCTTGCTCCTCACGAATCGACTGCACTGGTAGAAGAATTCGTTAAACTTTTAAACTGGCCGACATACTTTGATGTATCGAGTTCACTTAAATATGTTTTCAACTTAAGCGACGACACCATCCCTACTTTTGATCACCCGGAAGTTCAGGCAGAGTTGATTAAAAATCCACCTGAAACAGTTTTCCATATTGGTGGGCGCTTAACTTCGAAGCACTATTATACATTTTTAAAAAAAGTCCCTCAGATCAATCTGATTACACTTAATTTAAACATGGAAAAAGAAGACCCTTCTCACCATACAAAAATCAGATTGAATGCTCATATCAATTCAACGCTTGAATCCATCATGGGTTATTTCGAAGGAGTTAAACTTCCTAAAAAATCCTTGGCACTAAACTTTGAAGCTTCTTCGAAAAGTAAAATTAAGCTCATCGATGACGGGCCTTTAAGTTACCCGAGTGTCAGCAAAATCATTATCGACAACATCGACGACTACTCAATGCTCTACATTGGTAACTCAACTGTTGTGCGCACATTTGATGCTTATGTTTCTTATACGAATAGAAAACATATTGTGGTGGCCACTAACCGTGGAGTCAGCGGGATTGAAGGTTTTATCGCTTCTAGCTGCGGTTTCATCGATGGGACTAAAAAAGATGTTTATCTGATTATCGGTGACGTCGCTTTCATTCACGACTTAAATTCACTTTATTTCTTAAAAGATTTAAAGACGCCGCTTAAAATTGTTTTAGTGAACAACGACGGTGGAGGAATCTTTACACTCCTTCCAATCAACCGTGAAAAAACTGTTTTAGATTATATCTCTAGTCCGCACGGGCAAACTTTCAAGAAGACTGCAGAGAGTTTTGGAATTGATTACGTTCAGGTAACAACAACGTCTTCTTTCCAGGAAGAATTTAAAAAAATGCAGAATAAGAATCATCACACGATAATGGAAGTGATGTTCGATCATGACACTAACAAGTCGGTCTACGACCAATTAAAAACAATTAAACTATAAGAAATATTTCATGAAAAACTGGATGCTCGCTATTCGCCCTAAAACTCTTTTTGCTTCACTGGCCCCGGTTGTACTGGGTCTTGCTGTTGCTTACGTAGAAACTCAAACGCTCAATGGTCTCATCGCCGTTTTAACGATTCTTTGTGCCTTAGTGCTGCAGATTGCAAGTAACCTTGCCAACGATTATTTAGATGCTCTTCGCGGAGTGGATAATGAAACTCGTCTGGGACCTACGAGAGTGACAAGTTCAGGATTAATTTCTCTGACTTCAATGAAAAATGCTTTAATTCTGGCCCTTGCTGTCGCCTTCGCATTGGGAATTTATCTCATGTTTGTCGGCGGCCCATTCATTATGGTGATCGGCCTTCTTTCACTATACTTTGCTTACGGCTACACAGGTGGACCTTTCCCACTTTCATACAATGGCCTTGGTGAAGTCGCGGCCTTCATTTTCTTCGGCGTCATCGCGGTTGTAGGAACAACGTACTTACAAACTCACAGTGTTTCTCGCCTTGCTTTAATTTTAGGAATGGGCCCAGGGTTTATTTCAGCTTGTATTTTAGCAGTGAACAATCTTCGCGATATCGTTTCAGACACCGATACCAACAAGAGGACATTAGCTGTGCGCTTTGGAGAAAAATTCCAGCGCTACCTGTGTATTTCAACAATTCTCCTTTCAATCACTGTTTGCATTTACGTGATGGTCGCCTACCAGTTTAAATGGCTTTTACCAGTCATTATTCTGCCATTCTTTTTTCACAAAACATGGCTGCAGATTTTATATCACCCAATCGATGCAAAATTAAACACTGCTCTTGCTAGAACGGCCCAATACAATCTTCTTTACTGCGTGTCTGTTTCCGCAGGAATGATTTTAAGTTATAAATTATGATTGATATCAAGACGAGTTTTGAAACGATAAAATACCGCTCACCAGTGCCAGTGAGAGGAGTTGCTATTGATTCTAATCGTTTTTTAAAGGTTCGCGTGCTTGAAAGAGATTACTATCTTTCAGTGCTGCCAGGACTTCATAATGTGACGATTGAAGAACTTGATTTCAAAGTGAAATACTTTTTCTCTCACTACGATCTGGATTTTAAATCTATTGATTTCTCAGTGAAGTTTTTTAATCTGGTTCACCTCAAAGATGTCTTCCTTGATTCCATAAAAGAGGAAACTCTTTTTAATATTGAGGCCATTTTACTAGGGATGATTAAAACCACTCACCCACATTTATTTTCTCACGACTCTATCGCTATCAATCTTTTATACAATGATAAAGACGGTGCTGAGTTTTATCTGGACGCTGATTGTGTAAAAATAAAAATTGCTCCGGGACGTGTCGATCACACGATTAAAACAATCAATGAACTCTATAAAATAAATCCTGAAATGATTTATCGACTGGATGGAAATAAACGTTTTGAACTCAATGAGCTTATTGAATTCGAACACGCCTTAAAAAATGGCATTTCGAGTGTTGCATTTTCTAAAATTGACTACATCGAAGAGCCATTTAAAAACTTCTACGACACAACAATATTTACGAAGCGATCGCATTTACTTATCGCCATTGATGAATCCTATAAAAATTACATGGGGGTTCAGGATTTATTTTATCCCGCAGTGATCAAGCCTTCTTTGATTGGCATCAGTCCAGTTTATTCATGGCTCGGATCTCATATGGAAAACCGTGCGATTATCAGCTCTAGTTTCGAACATCCTACTGTTTTAGTAAGTCTTCAATTCCTTGCAGCTCTTCGTCCAAATGAATTCCATGGACTTGAGAACTTTCTTCCAAAACTATAGTAATTCAATCAGTTTAGACATTGAGTACAACATCAACTAGGCAAGTATTCTTATCTTCTCCGGTATCCAAATCAGGAGTACACTGGATGGTAAGGAGAATGATATGAAAAATTCTGTCATCACATTAGGTTTTATTCTTACACTCGCATCTGTAGTGGTGTCATGTTCACACCAGCAACCAGGTGTTCCGGACCGTTACGTGGCCTCGGATAGCTGTAAGGTTAAAGGCGAATATCACGCTTATTTCGACGAAGTCGAAAAGTGTATAGAAAAAGAACAACAGAAGTGATATTTATCCCCCCATCTAAATTGATGTTACGGGGGATCCATGAAGAAGCTAGTTCTTGCACTCACAACTGTGTCTTGTCTATTGCCACTTACTGCTCATTCTTTTGATACATCTGTTCGCGGATTTATCGCACTCGACGCTCTTAATTACGAAAAAGTTCAAGGTGAAAAAGCAGGTGCCGTCATGGGTATCGGTGTTCTTGATTTAAAAATTTTCGCTGAACAAGACGACATGGCCGCTGCGATCAAATTAGATCTCGATGGAAAACTTGAAAAAACAAACGGTATCTTTGAAGAAGCCTACGCAACTTACAAAGGAATTCCCAACATGAGAATTTCTCTTGGTAAAGGTGTCGTAAGATTCCAAAACCTTCACTGGGGTGCAGTTGAAAACTCATACCAGGACGGCGGAACTGTTATCGGAACAGAAAACGGATACAGAAAAATCAGCAGAAAAGCTTTCTTAGCTGCTTCTTACGGTGGACGCGCTCAAGGCTTCATCAATCAATTTACAGTATGGGGCGATAGCACTGAGATGTCTCAGGAATCAGACGGAAAAATCACTTATGTGACAACTTCTGGCCCGAACAACACTAAACAGATCACTGGTTACAAAATGGAAGAAGTGAAGGCCTTCAATACCAGCAAACAAATTGGTTTTGGAAACAAGCTTGAACTATTTGCAACTGACGCTTGGAAATTCACGTTTGGACAACTTTATTATAAAAACAGACTTGGTGGCGGAAAAGCAAACTACGCTTTCGACCTAGGGGCCAACTTTGAAAGTAGCGCAATGGAAATGTGGGTTGAAGCGATGTACGGGCTTTCTTCAAAACTTCCCTACGATGCTTTCACAACTAAAGAAAAAACAGAATACTTTCTTCAAGTCGGAATGGAGTATTACCTAGACCAGAAATGGAGCTTAGTAGAAAACGTTGAAGGATTGTACGTAAAAGATCTTCAGCATACATACCCTGCTACTTTTACTCTAGATGGGACAAATTACAGTTCAACATCTCAACAGATAGAAAAAAGCGGAGCGACTTATAAAGTTTTCGTTTATAAACTAGAAAGTGCCGTAAAGTACAAACTGACAAAATCGGCCCAAATTACAGTTGGTGGTTTATACGAGAAGAAGATTTCACAAAGAAACGGCGTAAAGGACCTGGAGTTCATTAGAGACGTTAGAAACGCTAATAAAGAAGCTTATAAGCTAGCTTCAAGTGTTTCGTTCTGGTTCTAAGCACCTAAAATATTTTCAATCAGCGCTCGCCTACAAAACGAGCGCTTCTCCTATGTAAGTTTTTCCCTCTCTATTGTCGATCCCGAACGTATTATCGTACTTATGTTTTCGGGGATTCTAATTTTCAGACATTCTTTTTTCTTATCGTTCTATGGGCCGGGGGGCTTTTTATGGGGAGATCTTTCACAAGATCAATAGGGACTTTGTCTCTAGTGCTTTCAATTACAAATTTTGCAGCTGCCTTTGAGCGTCCACCTGTTTATCCGGGAGACCTGATCTACGGAAAAGACAACCGCCAGGAAATCAACGATTACTATGAAAAAGACTTTCGTGATAAATCTGCTTCAATCGCTCTTAGAGTTTCTAAAAGACGCTTAACCGTTGATAGAAATGATTCAAATAGAATTTTATTTCCAAACGTTTCACTAGAAAATGCCATGCCTCAAATATGTAAAGATGAGCGCTTCATTGAACAAACCACTCTTGGTACTTGCTCAGGATTTTTAGTTGGCCCAAAAACTCTAGTGACGGCAGGTCACTGTGTGGTCAATGAAAAAGAATGTGCAGACAACAGATGGGTCTTCGGTTTCAAAAATGGCGTAACCGAACTCGCTAGCAATCAAGTTTATTCATGCAAAAAAATTATCACTCAAAGATATGTCTACGACGGTAACGAAGTAAGTGACTATGCAGTGATTGAACTCGACCGTAAGGTTGAAGGATACGTTCCACTTAAAACCAGAAAATTTGGCCGTGTTTTACTTAACACTCCCCTGGTTGTTATCGGTCACCCAATGGGTTTACCAATGAAAGCAACTGACGGTGCTGTTGTTAGTCGCATGAATGAAAAAGAATTAACTAAAAAATGGACTTCACTAAAGCTTCGCTCTCATTACTTCACCGCAAATCTTGATTCATACGGCGGGAACTCTGGTTCACCGGTATTCAATCAAAAAAATGGCCAGGTAGAAGGGATTTTAATTCAAGGTGCAGATGACTTCGTCTACAACCCTGATAAGGAATGTCTGGAGTCCAGACAACTAAGTGACTCTCATTTAAATACTTACGAAAAGGTTATGAGAATCAATAAAGTGCCTGGCCTGTAATCCGTCAGGCACCATATTCTTAATGAGTGAAAACTAATGCAGCAATGCCTGACAACATAACTATTCCAGCGCTGATAATTGGTGCTTTCGAAGACACCCATTGAAATCTTCCTGAGCCTTGAATTTTATTTAAACTAACAACTACGACTAAACCGATTCCCACCAATGTTACAGCTAGCCCAATACTAAAACCGGCCACAGCAAATAAACCAGCTCCAACTTTTCCAATTGATAATGCCAATAACATGACTGTAATTGAAGCAGGACATGGGATCATACCTCCGGCAGCTCCAAAACTTAAAATCTGTAAGCTTGTCGGTCTCTCCCCTTTCTTAGCATATTCAGGAATTGAGGCAGCATGAGCTCTGGCATGCTCATCATCTGACATTAGGTCATGGTCATGATGATCATGGTCTTCATGCATTTCAAAAGTTTTAACTTCTCTACAATGAACAGAAACGATTTCTAATTCTGCAGAAAACTCATGAGGTTCACTTGGCGCAACCGCACTCTGAAATATCTTTCCCTCACCTAATTTTACAAGTTCTAGAATTTCCAAACCTTGAGGCCTATTAATAATAACTTTGATTTTAAGGTCATTAGCTGTTTGAGCGCATGAATATCTCATTCGCTCACCTTCATCAGTTTGCACTATTTCTAACAAACCTGAAGCGAGGTCTGATTCAATATGTACTTTCTCTGAAGCATGATGATGGTGATGAGAATGTGCTTTGTTCATTTGACGAATTCTCTTAACCATTAGCCAGAAACCAAGCAAGATAACTATAATTCCGCTACCAATCTGTAGCCATCTTGTTACATCCTGAGTAAATGTTTCTCTTCCAATATAAAGAGCTAGTGCTGATATACCAACAACGACGATACTATGAGTAAGTGCAACTGATAGACCAAGAAGAAGCGCATCCTTCTTAGTGCCTTTAATACCTATTAAGTAAGCAGCTGTTAAAGTTTTAGCGTGCCCTGGCTCAAGAGCATGTAAAGCTCCAAGCAGTAAAGCTGTTGGGAAATAAACCCACGTTAAAGGGTTCTCAACAATTGGATTCATAATTTTCTCACTTTAAAAAACTTCTCATTATTTCTATTAAGTCTTCACCTGACTCAGAAGCGGCCTTTTTATTTTCAGCTTCTACTATATGCTCTCGTATATGATTTTCGACAACTTCACTCATAAGACCATTCATCGCTCCTCGACATGATGCCAAGAGCTGAAGAACTTGATAACAATCCTGACCAGAGTCAACTGCTTTAGAAAAGGCCTCTAGCTGCCCTTTGATTCTATTAACTCTTGCTAAGATCTTTGCTTTATCAGCAACAACGTGTGCCATGCTATCTCCATATAGTATAGTGGGGTATACTATATGGTATCATGTTTTTCAATATAAAAATATTAATTCCTTAATACTTATAATCGACCTCACGGAGTTCATCTTACGAATTACTTAAAGATGATGTGCGAGTTTCTGAAATGACTATTGGATTGTCTAGAGGAATTGGCGTCTTGTTTGGAACAGAATTATTCTTGAAATTTGAAACTATAAATATGAACGAAAAATAAACTGCTCCATAGGAGCAGTTTTATGATTATCTATTTGTGATTATTTAAAACTCTGGCAGCGTCTTTGGCGAAATAAGTTAAGATCATATCAGAGCCCGCTCTCTTGAATGCCCAAAGCATTTCAATCATCGCTTTCTCTTCATCCAGCATCCCCATCGCTGCAGCAGCTTTCACCATCGCGTACTCTCCACTAACGTTATAAGCAGCAATTGGAAGAGTTGTATTGTCTCTTAGAGTTTTAATAACATCTAAGTATGGCAGTCCTGGCTTAATCATTAAAATATCTGCGCCTTCTGATTCATCCAAGTAAGCTTCACGAAGAGCTTCTCTCACATTGGCGTAATCCATTTGATAAGTTTTCTTATCGCCTTTCTTAGGTGCTGATCCTAGAGCGTCTCTGAAGGGCCCGTAGAATGCTGAAGCGTATTTAGCAGCGTAAGACATAATCGTTACGTTAATTAAATTTTCTTCATCAAGCGCGTCTCTAATGTATCCAATACGTCCGTCCATCATGTCTGAAGGGCCAATGATGTCAGCTCCCGACTTTGCTTGAACGATAGACATTTTTGCTAATACTTCCAGCGTTACATCGTTTAAAACTTCACCAGTCTTTTGATCGACTAAACCATCGTGTCCATCACTTGAGTATGGATCAAGAGCAACGTCAGTCATAACCATTAAGTCAGGAATGGCATTCTTAACTTCTTTAATCGCACGTTGATAAAGTCCGTTCGGGTTATAAGCTTCGCTTGCGCGAGTGTCTTTTAATTTTTCTTCAATAGCAGGAAACAATGATACACATGGAATACCAAGAGCGTATAGTTCACGACATTCTTTTACCAGCTCATCAACTGAGAAACGGTAAACCCCAGGCATCGTTTTAATTTCTTCACGAAGGTTTGTTCCTTCTTTCACAAATAGAGGCGCAATTAAATCACCTGGGCCTAAATGTGTTTCACGAACTAAGCGTCTGATAGCATCTGTCTTTCTGTTTCTTCTTGGACGACTGATATTTAACATAACTAAAATCCTCGTTATTTATTTTGCATAGCTAGCTTCGCTTTGAAGGCCATGGCAAAAAAAGAAATTTGTTTCATCATTGAGTTTAAACCATTCGCTCTCGACATTGATAAATGCTCGCGCAGCCCGATGTCTTCCAGGAATGTTGGTTTGGTTGTTAGGATTTCATCCGGAGTTGAGCCATTATAGACACCAACTAAAAGGGCGATGATCCCTTTAACGATTGAGGCATCACTGTCGGCCTGAAAATAGATTTTTCCATCGTCATGAAGATCAGCATGAATCCAAACTTGTGATTGGCAGCCTTTGACAATATTTGCGGGGATTCTATTGCTTTCTTCCATCTCCGGCATTTTTTTGCCAAGGTCGATAAGATGTTTGTAGCGCTCTTCCCAGTCACTAAAGCGCTTAAAGTCTGAAATCAGGGTATTAATTCTGTCGGTAATCATGAACTCTCCGAAAGACTGAGGTACTTGCCTTTTTTGATAAGGTAAATCCACAGCTCGCTCTCTAACAATGCCCCTTTTATAGCACGCTGGACTTAGAAAAACTATTCCTACATTTCTAAATAATCTAAGTATGTTAGAATAGATTTATGAGTCAAAACACTATTAAAAAAGGCCGAATTCTAGTTTACCGCGTATACGACATCGGTGAAGAAATCGACCTGGAAAAAGCAGAGAAAATTCTTCAACAAGAAACGACGGAAAGAGCGAAATTTCGTTTGAAAAAAATCAATCAGCAAGCGGTGATTGTATCAAACGATCCACTCAGACTCTCGCTGGGAAACTACGCTTATACAGATGATAATCTTTCATTCAATCCTGAAGTGAGCGCTAAAATTTGGGAGTTCGGTACACTCTCACTGACGTTTGATTTTCCCATTCCTGAAGGCACAACGATTGATCAACTAAGAGTGATCTCAGACAAAATTCAAAACTATGAAATCTTGGATGTGTACGCACGAGGAAAAGCTCGTGAATTAACCAATCAGATTAAAGGCGCAATGGCCAAGATCAACGAATGGGAAGTCAACGAAGACTATATTCTCTACTTCGTAGAAAATTTTGCCAATGAGTACACTGATGCGTCTGTCATTCTTCAAGAAGAAGATATTGCAGCACTTATATTAAATGAAGAAAAAGATATATTAGCTCCCCAAATCAGAGAGCGTATTTATTCTACAAAACTTCAATACTACAAAAACGACATGGCCGTCATCGACTGGAACTCGGCCCTGATTATTGAACCAAGTGGCTCAATGGATATCCCGGACGTTATTGAGTTCGCACTCAACCAGTTATTAGAAATGCGCTACTACGATGATCTTCTGGATAAAAAGTTAAAAGATATCTACTCAGCAGTTGAATTAAAAGAAATGAACATCTTCTCGTCTCGCTATACTGACTTAGCTCTTGAAGCGGGACAAAGATATATTGAGATTGCAGAGATCGTTGAGAGTGTTGAGAACTCACTAAAGGTCATTGGGGATTTATATCACTCGACGGTTTTTAGAACGGCCTCTAACAAGTTCAGATTCTCTGACTGGCAAGGATCAATCGATAACAAGCTCGATAACATGGCAGAGCTTTGTAAGCTCCTGCTGGACAATATAACTTCAAAAAGAAGTCATCTTCTTGAAGTCATCATTATCGCTTTAATTTCAATTGAGCTGATCCCCTTCATCAGAGAGCTCTACGCGTTCTTAAAATAGACTAGTTTAAAACTGGTCTAACTTTAAAAGACATTCCGCGAAAGCTAACTTTAGAGTCTTCATTAAGCTTAGCGATAATTTCTTTCTTGTAGAAAGCTTTCGATCCTGAAGCCTTATAGAATTTCATATCTAGAGAAATCTCGTCAGCTTTTTTTCCGCGACGTGGATTGATTTCGATAAGAATGTTCTTATCGCCGATCTTTCTTTCAAGCTCAGCTGTTTGGTAAAATGGCATCATCAGTTCAGACTTCACCATTTTATTTTTTGATTTGATTTGGAAATTTAAGTTAACCAGTTGGTTATTATTCTGAGCATTCATTGCTCCAGAGTTAATACTCGCGCTAGCTCCAACAGATGTGAAGACTAATGCTGAAACCAGGATTGCTTTTAAACGTGATACGACCATTTTTCACCCTCATAGTAAAAAAAGACAATTTTATATTGATAAATTCAGTATAAATTTTTCGTAAACACACTGGCAATAAAATTTTGAAAATTAAAATTGCCTGATTTCTAAAATGTCTGGTAGGGAAAAATTTTTGGAGTTCAACGTCTTCGTGAAATCGATTTTGAAAGCTCGAAGAGCAATCCCCGGTTCACTAAACGGAGCGTCCGAAGAATAAAGAACATCTCCTAAAATGGGATGGCCATGGCGGAAGAGTTCGAAACGAAGTTGATGAGAGCGCCCGGTTACTGGGTTCATTTCCCAATGAAAAATCCCGTTTTCAACTTTAACAATTTTAGCGTGAGTCACGCTGTCTTTCCCATGTGGAGAGATGTAGGCGCGCTTTTTCCCGCGCAGAAGTTTGGCCTTCCAGATGTAAGGCTCGCCTGTTTTTAAGTTTAGGGGCTCGGCCTCTGGAAGTGGAAATGTTTTGGCAGTATAAGTTTTAAAAACTTCTTTTTTCTCAAACCAAGCGTTCCCAGCTTTGTGAGCGGCAGGAGTTTTGGCGAACATGATGAGACCTTGCACTTCAAAATCAAGGCGATGGACTGGATAGATGGTGATGCCTAAATCTTTTTCAAGTATACGCCCAAGTACTGGACGGTCATCGTCTTCGCCCTGGCGTCCTGGAACACTTAAGATCATCGCTTGTTTATCAACTACGATAAAATGCTCATTATCAAAAACTGTCGTGTAAGATTTATTTTCCACTGGCACCATAATTGGGAAGAACACGGGCAGATGGATCTGTAACTTTGCAGTTGTCCCATGTTTGATTTGGGAGCCAATAGTCTTTAATTAGCTCCGCTCGTCCTGGATAGAACTCTTCAAAGATCTCTCGATACATTAAAGACTCTTTCGTAAACGGCGTTTTGTACGGATATTTTAGGTGAGCGTTTTTCACGTCATCATCTGTGTATTTCTTTTCAGCGAACGATTTAAGCTCATCCACCATACTGTGACCGACAGCGTCTGAGAAGGCCGCTTTGTCTCTCCAAAGGATGTGATCCGGTAGAAGTTTTTCTTCTCCCTCTCCTGCTTTGAAAGATTCTCTTAAAAGAAACTTCCCCATTCCCGTTGTATTCATTTTTAGTTTAGGGTCGATGGCCATCACGTATTCAACGAAGTCCTGATCTGAAAACGGCACGCGCGCTTCTAATGAGTGCGCTGAAATACATCTATCAGCTCTTAGAACATCGTAGATATAAAGCTCGTGAATTCTTTTTGCTGCTTCTTTTTGAAACTCTTCTGGTGTTGGTGCAAAGTCGGTGTATTTGTAACCGAAGAGTTCATCACTCACTTCACCACTTAATAAAACTTTGATGTTGGTTTTTTCACCGATGTGTTTACACACTAGATACATTCCAATGGAAGCTCTAACAGTTGTGATGTCCCATGTTTCTAAATGATAAACCACAACGCGAAGAGCGTTCATGACATCTTGAACTGTCATCGACACGTTCGTATGAACTGATCCGATATAATCGGCCACATCTTTAGCGTATTTTGAATCAATCGCATCGTCGGTCATACCGATTGAAAAAGTCCTGATTGGTTTTTTACTAATCTTTTGAGCAAGAGCACACACCAGACTTGAGTCCAGTCCGCCACTTAATAAAAATCCAATCTCGGCGTCTGACTGTAAACGTTTATCAACGGCCAGGCGTAGTTTTTGATTGATTCCTTTTAGTACTTGCTCTTGAGAGTCATTGTGGAATTTTTTAACTACCGAAAGATCCAGGTAAGAAAGTATTTTCTCACCGTCGTAATAATGCCCTGGAGGAAATGGTATAATCACTTCACAGACATCGTGAAGAGCTTTAACTTCAGAAGCAAAACACATTCCGCCTTCTTTCGTCTTGCCATAAAATAGCGGACGAATTCCCATTGGATCGCGGGCCGCTAAAAGTTTTCCAAGTTTGGCGTCCCAGATAACTAAAGCGTATTCAGCATCCAGCTTTGAAACCATGTCTTTAATTCCATGCTTTTCATATAGTGGAAGTAAAACTTCACAGTCTGAATGAGAAATAAAATTGTGATGAGTGCACTCTGTTTTTAATTGTGGGTAATTGTAAATTTCACCGTTACACACTAATAAATTTTGAGTCTCAGACTTAAATGGTTGAGCTCCTTGCGGAGATAAATCCATAATCGCCAGGCGGTGAAAACCAATTACACCTTTAGCAAAAGGTACGACTTTGTGGTCGTCAGGTCCTCTGTGAGTCAATTTATTGTAGAGATTTTTAAAAGGACCGATTGTTTTAGACTCAAATTGCGAATCAAACTCACCTTCGATTACGATAAAACCGCACATCTACATGACTCCCTTGGATTGATGCTCTCTAGAATACGAGAAAGCTTCAATTATTATAGCACGTAGACCTATAATTCTGGAAGTGTGTTAAAATGGAACAGGTCAGAGGCACAATTGGCCTTCTGTTCAAAGATAATCTGGCCATTTGAAAGAATAAAAACTCCCCCAAGTTGCATAGTATCGCCCTCAAATTCTCCTAATCCATGTCCTTTAAAAATTCCGGCATAAACTCCGCGAACCCAAGTCATAGGCCCTAGAAGTTGATAAAGGCTTCCACGTTTTAGATTTAGGCTTTTGTAGAGATTGCGTCCTGGATCCGAAATATGATGAACCGGATGGTCGTAGTACTTTGAGAAAAACTCATCGCCATATGAAGGATCACTCATGTGAACAAAAACTAAAGTGAGCTTTCTTCCAGTGATGGCCCTATCAATTTTGGCCATCTCAGAGACGGTTTCACGGCAGAAAGTACAACCAAAATGGCGGACAAAAACCAAAAGAACATTATTCTGAGCTGATAAATCAGCGAGTGTTTTGTTTTGTGAAGTGCGGACAAATTTAAGCAGGTCATGGAATTGCTTTGGAGGGCTTTCCTCCATCGTGTTTTCTTCATAGGCCGATTGAAGAATATAATAAAATGGAATAATCCAAATCGCTGTACTGATCAAAAGAAGAATTGAAAATAATGGTGGTAGATGGCCGGTTGTCAGGGCCTTGGCGAAAACAAATGTCGCCATCAGGTTGCCAAGAAAACCGATAAACACGGTCGGCCAATGCTTGCCTGGATCAAAACTCGCGATGAAATAACCAATCCCCGAAACACCAACAATCATTCCGAAGAACTGCCAGAACTCGATGACCAAAAGCGTATCTACGTGAAAGAAATTCAGAATCACTCTTGGTAAAAGAGTAATAATAAAACCCCACAGGACGCTATAATAGGCCGCAACCCTTAGTACTTTCTGATTTACTTCTAATGTGAACAAACTCTTCATCTTTAAAGTTTAACCAATATCTCTCCTTTTGGGGATGAGACTCCGTTTAGACAGACTTTATTTCTTAATATTTATTAACCGTTAAATCTCCGCTAGCACTCTTAGCGTTGATTAATACCTGGTAATCTTTCGATTCCCCGATTGCATTAAACAATTTACCTGTCGCACTCTTATAGTCTACACGGATTTTACAGCTTGCTGGAAGCTTTATAGACGTTTTTCCCGTCGCACTCATAAAATCAAGATCTGCTCTGGCATTACAAGTTTTATAAGAAAAATTCAAAGCACCCGTTGCCGTTTTTGCTGTCACATTTTTTAAAACATCACCTTGAACAAAAACATCTCCCGTTGCCGTTTTCAAATTGATCGCACCGTTAAGTTCTTTTATTGTCACTTGTGCGCTTCCACTTGAAATATCCATATCAAAGCTCGCTGTCATCGGCATCACAACAGTCACGTCGAAGTCACAATCTGCTTTTTCAAATAAAATATTTTCACTTGAGATTTTCACGAAGAATTCTGCATTCTCTAGTCCGACACTTTTAATACATTTTTTTCCGTCATCTTTTTTCGGGCCAACAACAGTTACGCTGATGTCTTTTTGATTTTTAGAACTCGATAACGAAATCTTTCCTTTGGGTACAGAAATATTAACTGTCTTTACACCTGCCGCAGGAAACGTCATCGGGGCCACGGGAACGTCAGCAAACGAGAATGATGAAAGCGAAAGAATTAATGTTATTAGTAATGACATAAATCACCTTTGAGTTAATATAGTATTGTCGATTATCCTATCAGAGAAAAATATTAAAATGAACTCTAGAAACATGTTTTTATTCTCCATTTGCTCACTTATCTGGGGAACGACTTGGTTTGCCATAAAGTTTCAAGTTGATTCAACAACGGCCGTTGTTGGCGTTTTCTACCGCTTCTTAATTGCGGCCATCATCATGTTTTTGATTAATGTCATTTTCATCAAAAAGAATTTGAAATTCCCGTGGGAAAATCACAAGTTTTTCATTCTTCAGGGATTATTTAACTTTTGCTTAAACTACATCCTGACTTATATTTCTGAAAAATCAATCAGCTCAGGCCTGGTGGCCGTGACTTTTTCCACACTCATTTACTTCAACATGTTCGGGATGAGAATTTTTTATAAAAAAGAAATCACCAGAAATATTATCTACGGGGCGACCTTAGGTTTCCTGGGAATGATTTGTTTATTCTGGAAAGAAATAGCGAATTTCAACGCTGATCAGGCAACAATTTTCGGAATCATCATTGGTATTGTCGCGACATTTTTTGCTTCAATTGGAAATATGTTTGCTTACAGAAATCACCAATTAAAAATTCCTGTCATGACTTTTAATGCTTACGGAATGCTTTATGGGGCCTTGTTCAGTTTGATTTTAGGGCTCTTTATGGGTGAGAGCTTTGCTTTTCCAACAACTCCCTCATTTCTTTTCTCGCTGGGGTATTTAAGTATTTTTGGAACTGTTATCGCTTTTTATGCTTACCAAACATTAGTAGGAACGATTGGAGCTGACCGCGCGGCCTACACCAGCATCATCAATCCGGTTATCGCCATGCTGATTTCATCTATGTTTGAAAACATCACTTTCACTCCACAACTCTTCCTTGGAATAGTCTTGTGTTTTGCTGGAAATTTAATCGCTTTAAGAAAAACGAATCAGAGACCAAGTCCTGCATAAAGAAGGGCACCGCCCTTTATCTGATCGATCAATTCCTGATGGTAGCGCATTTCGACGGCCGGGCATCCATAACTTCTTCCAATCTTTGGCCCTGGAGTGACATAGTCTGCTCCGTGAATCACAATCGCACGCTCTCTAGCATTTGAATTTGTACTCGATAGGCCATCAAGTCGTAGCGAATAACCATTTTTACCGTAATAAGTTTCTGCGGTTAGAAAAAATCCAAGGGATGTTGTATTTGAATCGGGAACATTGGAAAACTTTGTCGCGTATCCATCAAAATCAGGATCAGAGTTTTTCCCATGAGCAGTCAGGTATCTCTCAACTCTTCCAGACTCCATATCAATAATATAAAAACGCTCTTTTGAATTGTGTTGTTTGTAATCAATCACACCCATCACACGCTGATTTTCAATTTTATCTAAATTGGCATCGTAATAGGCCACAGCTTCCTGCAGAAGTTTCGCCGGAACAACTTTATCCGGGTCCAGATAAGAGTAGTCGCGAAAACTGGCCGCCTGGGCCAATTGAGACAACAAGAGGAATAAACCGACAAAAAGGCCTGTGTAGAATGAATTTTTCATAATTCATTTTATCGGCAGATTTTATTTCAATCCTGAAGAGGAAAATCCTGCAGGGATCTGTGCAGTAATATTTGCCCATAAAATACCTGATCATTTAAGGAGATTTCGTTTACTCATCGTTAATACGAATGATGCCATTGATATTATCGAATACCCTGCAGTCCATAATAGGCAGATAATTGGGAGGTCCTTTTAAAGGAATTGAACGAGGAGATTTATGAAACGTCCTACAGCAAAAGCACAAGCGATCGATCTAACAAAAGATAAAATGATTCTGGGAGGTCTTGCACTTCTAGCAGGTCTTATGGCCATAGCAGTTTTTTCATCATCAACACACGCTCAGGTTCCTCACACATGGAACTCTTACAGCGTAGGTGAAGGTGAAACCAAGGTTCCTTTCAAGTTAAAGTCTCAAAAGTTAGGTCACTAAAAGGTCCCTATCGCCCAGTGAACAATGAAAAAAGTTCACTGAGCGAGGCTTTTTTCGTCCCTCACCTATACAATTTGCCCTAATTTGCCTATCTTCCCCCTATGACTGAGATCAGACCAAACCAATCCATTAAGCTTCTTCAAGAACTTCACATCCTAACTCGCGATGGGAAATTAAATCAAGACAGCCGCAGAAAATTAAAGCAGGTGTATCACCTGTATAACTTTATTGAGCCTCTGCTTAAAACATTGAGCGAAGAGAAAGCTGATTTTTCTGTCGTCGATCACGGTGCGGGAAAATCCTATTTAGGTTTTATTCTTTACGATCTATTTTTTAAAGAATTAGGTGCAGGAAAAATTTACGGAATTGAAACTCGCGATGACCTGGTTAAAAAAACCACCGAACTTGCGCGCGATTGTAAATTTGAAAGAATGCATTTTTTAAATCTCTCAGTTGAAGCTTCGATGACAGACAAGAGTCTTCCTGAAACTATCGATATGGTCACAGCTCTTCACGCCTGTAACACGGCCACAGATGATGCCATTAAATTTGGTCTGCAAAAAAAGAGCAAGTACATGGTCATCGTTCCATGCTGCCAGGCCGAAGTGGCAAGTATTCTTAGAAAAAATAAAACACCTAACTCAAATTCACTAAGTGAAATCTGGCGCCATCCTCTACACACCAGAGAATTTGGAAGTCAGCTGACAAACGTTCTTCGCTGCCTGCAACTGGAAGCTCACGGTTACCAAGTGACTGTGACAGAACTTGTTGGTTGGGAGCATTCGATGAAAAATGAATTAATCATCGCCAAGTACAATCCGGATACAAACAAGAAAAAAGCTGCTTTAAAACTCTCAGGTCTTTTAGAAGATGTAGGTCTGACTGAAATGCAAGAGCGCTTCTTTACTCCATGAAACTCACACAGGGAATTCAATCTCTAAGTGAGTCTGGTCTCAATATTTTTTTGAGTACAAAAGTCAGTTCACTTCCTGAAGATTTATTTCCTTTTTCCGACGAACAAAAAAATAAAACATTGTGCCTGATTGGAAATGGTGGAAAAGCACTTTGGGAAAAACTCCCTCATCCCTTAGATACCAGCACTCACCCATTTGATCTTTATGTTGAAAATAAAATGCAAGAATTCGCAGAAAAGATTTTAGAAGATAAAATCGAAGTTCTTTATCCGAACTACAGTTATACATTGCCTCTTCAAAAACTTGGCCGCGCTTTAAATCTTTGCACTCAATCTCCCATCGGCCTGGATATTCATTCTGAATTTGGATTATGGTTTGCTTTTCGTGGAGTTTTTCTCACATCAAAAGATATTCCGGACACTGCACTAGATAAAATATCATCACCATGCGAGACGTGCTTAGAAAAACCTTGCCTCACAACTTCAGATATCGCGCGAGGAAGACTGTGTTGCCCAATAAAAAAAGAGCATCAATATCTTCCTGCTCAAATTGATTTTCACCAAAATGCTTTAAGTCTTCTAAAACTTTAATTCATTACCTAAAGACGGTCTTCTAACGCATTCCTTAATCCCAAGAGACTCTTAGAGTCAAATGATATTCATTGTTATTCGCTCATCGAAATAGTAAAGTACCCTATTGTATTTTTTAGAGGACATACATGAATACTCCTGCATCAAAGAAAATTTTAATCATTGAAGACGACATCGATATCAGAGAACTGATTGCTGAAATCTTAAATGAAGAAGGTTACGTGACTGCGACTGCAGAAAATGGAAAAATTGGTCTTGATTATTTAATTGCATGTGAAGAAAAAGATCGTCCAGACTGTATTATCCTGGATCTTATGATGCCGGTGATGACTGGCCTTCAAGTGCTAGAGCGCCTTCAAGTAGACCATCCAAATGACTTAGCAAAAATTCCAGTGATTATAGCAACGGCAAAAGGAAGTCCAAAAGAAGACTTAAAAAACATGCCAAGCAATGTAACAAAAATCAGAAAGCCTATGGATGTGAATGAACTCATTGATACGGTTGCAAAGCACAGTAATCGCGTTTAACTAAAATTTCATTCAGTGAATTTCAGCATGCATCATCTCAACCTGACTTGAGATATGTAATTTCTTAAATGTCTTTTTAAGTAAAGGTAAAAGAAGCGCTCTCATATCCGGCGTCTCTTCAATCGTCACCACTCCAACATTTTTCACCCAAATACTTTTAAGTGAATTGTCTTCAATCATAAGACTCCAGTTTCTTTTTTCAAAAATAGTATCAGGAAGCACCTGAAGTTTTTCTTCGTAGTGATCGCTGATTTTTTTATAAAACAGATCTTCACCTAAAACTCTTTTATAATTATTGATCTGATCAGCAAAATTTAAATCGGTGAAAACCAATCCAAAAACTTTTGCGTAGATCATCTCTTTTGCTCTGATTGCTCCCCTTTTAGATCCGTATGAATAAACTAAAGGGACATCTTCAACACTTTTAGTGATTTTAATTTCATCACCTGGGGCATGACATTTGGAAGGGTGATTTAAAATGATTCCATAACGAAAGTTTTTTCTGGTTCCCACCCGATTGAAGTAAGGCCTCATGGTTTTTATATAATGAAGCTCCAGGAGCGTCGTCGGTAAATCGTGAAAGCATTCTAAATACTCCACACGCTCCACCCGCGATTTTAACTGCTGTTCTCGCATCATCCCCTGAAACTGCTTAAAGTGCTGTTTAAGCCGTCCACGGATATTTTTACTCTTACCGACATATAGAAGTGCACTATCTTTATCGTACATAAAATAAAGCCCAGGAGTTTCCGGAAAATTCTCAAAATCAAAATCTTTCAACTGGGCCGGAATCAAGTGATCCATTTCCTCTCTCAAGGTTTTTATTTCTGATTTACTTGAAATCATCTTAAAAAGCTCCAGCGCATCTTCGGCATCAGATAAAGCGCGGTGAGCGGCCTTTCTGGGGATGCTAAATTCTGTGCATAGATTTTGTAGGGAGTAAGAAGAAAGGCCCGGAAAAACGCTTCTAGAGGTTTTACAGGTGCAAAAAACATCGCGCTTATAAACGTAACCTAATTCCTGGAACTCACGTTGTAAAAAGCGGTAATCAAAAAAGACATTGTGAGCGACAAACACACGGCCTTCAGTCATCTCGACAATCTTCTTGGCCACTTCATAAAACTTCGGAGCATCAGCAATCATCTCATTGGTGATTCCGGTGATCATCGTGATTCCGTGACTGATATATTTTTCGGGATTAATGAGAGTGCTGTAAACTTCTTCGATTTTTTCACCATCGTAATTGATGATTCCAATTTCAATAATCTTTTGTCCGAAAGCATTGCTTCCAGTAGTTTCCAAATCGATGACAGAGTATTTTGTATTTGGTTTGATTGGCATATGATTATTATGCCACCTTCTAAAACGAAAGTTCTACCAATTAAAACCATGTATAAGGGCCGTCTCCTCTAAAGAGAAAAACACTCGGTGATAATGTGGCACTAATTCGATGTCTTTTGATGAATAGAGTTTTTTAGTTTCAAAGTCAGCAACGAAATTTGTTCCAGGAACTCCTTTCGTCATTTGTCTGAACATATAACCAAGTGGAGCTGACTTAAATTTTTCAGAAAAAATTCCCAAACCATTTTGCGCTGCTGTTTCAGAAACACTCATGTATTCGATGGCAGTTTTTTTATCATAAGGATAAATGAAATACACGGCGCCCATTCCGGCCTTCAGCATTTCAAGATTGATATCAACGCCGTTATAGAGAATTTTTCCCAGGTAACGTCCATTAGAGTCAAGGCCGTTTTTTGGAAGTTCAACCTGGATAGTCGAATTAACAGGCAACAGAGATTTTAAATAACTGCGGGCCATCTCAGCGACTTCCCCTTGGGATTTTCCGTTGAAATCAACTTCGGGAGTGTCTACACCAAGCAGGCGGACTTTTTCTTTTTTAGATTGGGATTCAAACTGAACAGTGATTGTATCACCATCGTGGAGGCTTAAGACTCTCCCAACCAGCGTCTCGGCAGACGCTAGTTGAAGAAAGCTTAATATGAAAAGAGCTAAGTAAATTTTAAGCACTAAAATACGTCAGAGAATTCATCAACAATACGAGCTGGGAATTCTGAGTTGTAGTCGTAAGCAGAATTGTTGTTTCCAAATTCTGATCCTGCGTAGTCTGGGTTTTCAGTGATCACTACATCGCGAGAGTCAGATAGTTCTGATGGCCCTGAGATTTTATTGAAACAAACTGCTGTTTTATTTTTTACAGAACAAGACTCATACATACCAATTGTGCTGTAGCTAGAAAGCTTGCAAAGATTTTTTGCAGAACATGTGTAGTAAGCGTCTGCGACTTCGTAAACGTGTAGTCCCCATTGAGCGACAATTTTACCAGTCACGATATTTGATTTTTTAATAAGCTTTACGTCAGTGCTTTGGAAAACAACTTTGTGTCCAAAGTCCCCGATCGCTTTTACTTTTTGAATTTTTAGTTCAGCTGCCTGAGTAGATGCAACTGCCAACAAACCGATTAAACCAATTAGTAACTTCATAAAAACCCCTTTTTCATTTTTTGTCTCTCATATCGCATCGGTTCTCCAATCGTCAAAGGGAATGAGTTGTTCTCATTGGAGAACGCCACCAGAATACTGGTAGTTATAGGAGCGAAGTGGGTTCTTACAGCATATTATTTGCTCGGGTATAGGGGGCCTTTAGTCACCGACAAAATCTATCGATCTTAAATTTTATTTTCCCCCTTTAAACTGGGGTTCATTTCCTCTATCCTGAAGTCTCTTTACTAACTTTTTTTTCAGGATGAAAAAATGAATAACCTTATGATCGGCGCTGTTGCTGGCGGTCTCTCAGGCGCTGTTGGTCACTTCCTCGCTGGTAAATTTCACGGAAATGAAAAAGGTCAAAAAATCTATCCAGTCTACTCTGCCACATTTTTCGGGCTTATGGTTTTGGGTGCAAAGTTCATTGCCGTTTAGTATCAGGCAAAAAGCTCAACCGCATTTGATTTAATCTGGTTTTGTCTTAGAATTTAGAGATGACTGAACCGGCCCAAACCAAAAAGAACTGGTATATCAACAGTAAGGCCTCTGACCTTACCTGGATTATACTCTGTCCGCTTATCGCCTTGATTGTCGTGGCGACTGTCTGCGCTCCTCGTACTGATAATTTTATTTATAGCAGCCTGACTCCTGTATGGTTTGCGATTGCTGCTTCCGTTTTAACTCACGCTCATGTGCTTTTAGTTTTTACCAGAAGCCATTTGAACGCTGATGTTTTCAAGCGCTACAAATACCGCTTCACACTTGTTCCTCTTATTCTTTTAATCGCCATGTGTGCTTCTCCAGTGCTTTTTATTTTAATGGGTGTCTTAGGCGCTTATTGGGATGAATGGCATTCATTAATGCAGACGTTTGGTTTCGGTAGAATCTATGACGGAAAGATGGGCAATGATCCCCTAGCTGGCCGCAAGCTTGATATGGGCATGGCCTTTGTTGTAGGTCTTCTTCCTAACCTTGTCCTTCTGACTTACTTACCGGACTCACAATTAGATGGTGCCTTAGTTGAATACTTAGAAATGCCACTGATGATTGTTAAGCAGTATGGAAGTTTTATTACCTGGCTTCGCATTCCACTAATAGCTTTTGCTGTCTTCTACACAATTTTTTATATCGTCTCTTATAGAAAACTTATCAATAATGGTTATCAATACTCCAAAGCAAAGTTCGCTTTATTTGCAGTCACTGGTGCGACAACAATTATCATTGCTTCTAAATATACAATTGCCGATGGAGTTTTCTTCGGGAATATCTATCACGCCATTCAATACATCTTTATCGTGTTAGTCAGTGAGAGATCAAACCTTGCGAAGATCGCGATCAAAAAAGATCAGTCCAAAGAAAAGAACATTAAAATCGGAGTGCTTATCTACTTCGCTTTAATTATCCCAATGGTTTTTATTTTTGCAGGCCTTCGTCAGTTCACTCAACAAGAAGAAAATCCCAGCGAGATTATCAGATGGGTTGCGGCCTTCTGGTTACTCACGTCGATTATGCATTTTTGGTTTGATGGATTTATCTGGTCAGTTCGCAGGCAAGACGTCAGTTAAAAAACACCAGGCAGTCAGAGCGAAATCGTAAGTGCCTGGCAAATATTTCGTGATATAAGAATCACAGAAGGCTTATTTTTAGACAGGCAGACAATAATAGATTGTATTTAAATTTTATAGGACTTTCTCGTCTCTTTTGATAAAATTGAGATAGTCAGGAGGAATCTATGAGCAAAACTTTTTCTCAATGTCCGAAATGCAATGCACTTAATAAACTCTCTACCGAAAAAGCGATTGAAAAGGCCCCTGTTTGTGGAAAATGCGGATCAGATCTCTCAATGCACGGTCTTGTCTCAGATGTGAACACCCAAAATTTCAGAAAGATCTTAAGCATGGCCGAAGGTTCAGTGATTGTGGATTTCTGGGCCAGCTGGTGTGGGCCATGTCGTTCGTATGCTCCCGAATATCAGAAGGCATCCATACAAAACCAAAACACTGTGTTTGTTAAAATCAATACAGAAGTTGAACAACAACTCTCAGCGGAGTTTGGTATACGTGGTATCCCTTGCACGATTTTATTTAAGAATGGAAAAGAAGTGAAACGCCAAAGCGGAGCGATGAGTTCTGATCAGGTGAGACAGTTTCTTACTTAATTAAGAGAGTCTAAAAAAAGTTTGGCCTCTTTAGAGAGCTGGTGCTCACCTTTGTGAACAACGGCGATTTTATAGTTCATGGTTTTGATGGCCTCAGTTAACTCGGGTTGAACTAAGCACTTACCAACCATGAACTCAGGTATAATTCCTACACCTAACCCATTCATGGCCATCTCAACAATAAGCTCCCAGCTCTCTACCGTATGATAATGAAAAGATCTCTCTTTCATCTTTCTCTTTACGATAGATTCAAATTCATGAATCCCAGGGGCCTCATTAGTAATGAGAATTTTTATTTTCTTTTGATCATTATAGATAAAATCGCGAGAAGTGATTGCAACGAAATTTCCCTCGTGAAGAATTCTCTTCGTAAAAGGAACCTTAGTCTGATCTTCCATAAACACACCAAGCTCTGCCTGATTCGTTTGAATCTGATCAATAATAAATTTCACATCGCCAAGATTGATATGAAAATTTACATCCTCATACTTACTCGTAAAATCTTTCAATGGACTTATAAGATAAAAAGGAGCGACTCCCATTGAACTTGCAAGATTAAGCTCACCGGAAATTGTATCGGTCTGACTTTGAAGACTCACCCTTAAATCTTCCAGGGCCTTCATCAAACGAGGGGCCTCTAAAACTAATTTCTCTCCTTCCGGGGTTAGTTTGAAGCGATTTTTAAGGTTCATAACCAGTGTGACGTTAAAGGACTCTTCAAGCTTATTTATAGCTAAACTTATGGCGGGTTGACTCACCCTGTGAAACTTCGCGGCCTTAGCGTGGCTACCTAGCTGCACAGCAGTCAGGAAGTATCTTAAGTGGTTTAAATTAGGGTCATTCTGTTGCATATGTAATAAATATATTAAATTGTTTCTGTATATTTAATTAAATTTTCTTATGTTGGCAAGCGTAGTAATCTCCGTTTATTCAACCTAAAGGAGTTTTTATGAAAACGATTATGATTCTAGCTACTCTTGCTTTTAGCTCTCAAATTTTCGCTGCACCTGTTTGTCACCTAGACATCACAAAAAACAACGTTACTGAAAGAACTGAAATCAACCTTATTGAGATTCAGAATCCAAACGCAGACATTCCTGGTTACTACTTCAATGCTGAAACAGAAAAATACACTCTTTCTGTATTCAATGCTGACGGTAACTACAATGGAACTTTAATTGTTGGAAGAAAAACAGTTGAAGGATCAGTATCTGATGAAGATCTAGTTTTAGAATTAGATGCTAGAGGTTCAAACTACCTACTTACTTGCCCAAAATATATTTTCTAATTTTTAAAATTAGTTACTTATAAAAAAAGGCCTTGAATTTCTTCAAGGTCTTTTTTATTTTATGTTAAGCTAGTTGAGGTATTAACTCTTACAAACTAACTAAAATATGTTGAACCTTTTTTCCCTTTCTGCTCTAGCGATCTTGTCGCTAACAAACGTACAGGCCAACACCTGCTCATCACTCAACAACGATCCCATGTACAATGATCTCTTAAAAGAATTAAGAGCACAGAACATTAACTGTGAAGGCATCAGCACACATCTGACTTTCGATGATGGGCCTAATGAAAAAACCAGCGGAGTGATTTTAAATGAGCTTGATAAAAGAAATATCAAGGCCACATTTTTCATAACGACGACTAATCTTATTCCTAACAAACCTGGCGTTGGTGATCGAGAAGCGATTTTAAAACGCGAATTAAAAAATGGTCACACAGTGGCCAGTCACGGCCATGAACACAATGCTTACGACTTGCGAATCACTGGAACCAAAGAAGCTGGATACAGCGCCAGTGAAAGAGAAAAACAAATCAATACAAGCGTCACACTTTTAGATAGAGCGACAGGTGGACAATTTTCGGAACAAAAATATCGTCTGTTTCGATTTCCTTACGGCCGTGGTGCCGCTCCTTCTCAAAAAGAAATTGCAGACATGGAGCTCAATAAGAAGATGGTCTTTAAAGGATCGACATACGCTGAGAAGCTAAAAGAATACCGTCGCATGAGTCCTGCACTTCAACAAATTGCCGGACATGATTTCTCTCACCTTGGCTGGAATCATGATTCAAACGATTCAAGCTTGCCTTTTAAAATGCCCAGTGAAGATGTTTTTAGAAAGTACGTAAAGGCCAATATGGAAGAGTTATGCTCGCCTGGCAAACCAGTGAAAGTCAGCCTCTTTCACGACATAAAAGAAGTTAACACCAGAGCGATTCCTTTGATTGCTGATTTGGGATCATGCCTGGGATTGAAATTTTTGACTCCTAAAGAAATGGTTAACAGTTCATCTTTAACCAACACTGATGTCCTTATCAAAAACAACCAACTGAAAAAAGCGCCGGTTGAAATGGTAGATGAAATTAGCAACTTGTTAAAGTCCGTGAATGCTCCCGCTAAACAATGCCCTGACGTGGCAAAAAACGACTCTCCTGTTGGTGAAGGCTGTTATAGTACTTACCTGAAGAAGACATTTAAGAATTGCGAAGGCGAAACTTCTAAGTGTTATGAGGGGAAATGGTATGGGGCCAATGATCCGACGATTTTATTAAACTGTAGTTTATAAAAAAAAGGCCATCGTTATGATGGCCTTTTTTATTTTAATTTTTATCTAAGAAAGTTTTTCTAAAATTTCTTTGCACCAGCTTCTGTCTGCTTCGCTTAATTTATCAAAGGCCATCTCCATTCCATAAATAGAGCTCTTCTGACCGATTTCACTATTCGTTGCTTTGTTCGCTAGCACTAGAGCTTCATAAGCAAAAAAGAGCTCTAAAGGAACATCACCATTTTCATTAATGATGCCCAGGCACTTTTCAGCATGCTCAAGGGCTTTCACAGGTTGTTCAGCTTTTAAGTAAGTCTGAGACAAGCGATACTCAGCTCTCTCAACTTCCATCCACGTTCCAGCGATCTCCCAATGTTTTCTCGCTGTATGTGCAGCAAGAATCATAAGATCAACCTCATTAGGTTTTCTCGATTCTTTTTCCTCTAAGCTTGTTGCAATACCATTTCCAGCAATTGCTAATGCTTTATGGGCCGGATCTTCTTTTGAGATATTGGCAGAAAGCTCAACTGCTTTACTAAATAGTTTTTCAGCGTTCTTTAATCCACCAAGAGAGGCCAGGGCAGAAGATGTCCCTGAACAAATTCTAATTTGATCTGACGGTGAAAATTCTTCAATTGAAATATTAGGATTATTTCCAAGATTTAAGATCGCCACAAATCGCTTCATTTGTTCTTTGTCTTTAATCGGAGCATTGTTTTTTAATTTTTTAAGTAACTCAATTCCCTGTTCCCAACTTCCTAAATGCTCACCACAAACATGAACAATAAGACCGGCCATCGACATAACGTCGTCTTCAGAGTCCATCAGATTAAAATTTAATTTGAATTCATCAGCGATTTTTTTGGGGTCAGTTGCGTGCGTAGACCATGCGTTTGCAAGATACTCTTTAAAAGTTGTCGTCATTATTTATTCTCTAATTAGGTTAAAACGCGACCTTAGCACTAATTAGTCTCTGAGTCATCTAAAGTAATTGCACTTACATTGCTGTAAAAAGGTCAGTCTTAAAGATAAACAAGCTCTCCTTCGATCCTGTCTCGAGTTTTCGCCATCTGCATTTTCTGCACCTCTGTGGCAAGAGTGTAGTCTCTCATATATTGCTTTTTGAGAAGTTTGTGTTTGTCTTCAGAAGAAGATCTTTTCCATTCTTCACTAAGAAAAAGCTTTTTAAGGCCGGCCGTTGCAATCGGTTCATGCAACTGATTGATGGCCAGGCGGCAAAGAATGAATATTAATTGAACTTCTTTGGAACTCTCATTTGTTTTCATAAAACCTCCTCGTCCTAATGAACACAGGATAATCGAAAACTTTGTAAGAATTATGGAAACAAATTTTTAACCAATTATCAGCATTCTGCGAGACCCACAGTGATATTCGTAGCAAGCCCGCCTTCTGAAGTTTCTTTATACTTGGTATTCATGTCCTTTGCAGTTTCCCACATAGATTTTATAACATCATCGAGACTCACTCGTGCACTTTCCGGATCACTCTCCAGCGCAATGCTTGAAGCAGTGATGGCCTTCATGGCACCCATGCTATTTCGCTCGATACAAGGAATTTGTACTAACCCACCAATTGGATCACAAGTCATCCCCAAGTGATGCTCCATCGCGATCTCTGCGCCCATTAAGACTTGTCCAGGAGAGCCTTTAAGAGATTCTGTAAGTGCTGCCGCGGCCATGGCACTCGATACACCAATTTCGGCCTGACATCCGCCCATGGCAGCTGAAATAGTGGCGTTCTTTTTAAAGATCGTTCCAATTTCTCCGGCCGTTAAAATAAAACGCACAACCATGTCATCATCAAAATTTTCAGTGAAGCAATTGGCATACATAAGGACAGCTGGAATCACTCCGGCCGCTCCGTTAGTTGGGGCCGTGACGATTCTTCCAAAAGAAGCATTCTCTTCATTAACTGCCAAGGCAAAACAACTCACCCATTTGGTAATACTCGTAAAAGACTTATCACTACTTTTAATCGCACTAATCCAGTCATCTACATTATCAAATTTTTGTCCTTTTAATAAACGATCATTGATTTCAGCGGCACGCCTTTTAACATTGAGTCCACCAGGCAAAATCCCACTTTTATAAACGCCTCTGAACATACACTGCTTAATTTCATGCCAAATGTTCAAGGCCTCAGATCTAATCTCAGCGCGCGAGCGCCATGCCTCTTCGTTGACATAAATTAACTCTGAAACAGAGAGATTTAATTTTTTACAATAGTCAGTGATCGACTTGGCCTTATGGCAAGGATAGGGAGTCACGATGGCATTTTCAGTGATGGTATTTATTTCTTCCGTGGCGACAAAACCACCACCAACTGAATAATATTTTTCTTCAAATTTTTCGCCGCTCTTTGTTTCAACCTGAAACATCATTCCATTAGGATGAAAATCCAGCGTTGTGGAATATTCAAAGAAGATATTCTTTTTATACTCAAAATCAATTTCGACTTGCCCTGCCAGCTTTAACTTATTGGTCACTTTAATTTCTGCAATAATGCTGGGGATTTTTTCAGTATCAACGGTGATATAATCATAACCAGAAAGCCCCATTAAGACCGCAATGTCCGTCCCATGCCCGATACCTGTTTTGGCCAGAGAACCATAAAGAAAAACATTTACCTTTAAAACATCTTCTAACTGTATTTTTTTGTCTTTCAACAAATTCAAAAACATTTCAGCAGCTTTCCATGGGCCCATCGTATGTGAGCTGGAAGGGCCAATGCCTATTTTAATCATTTCAAAAACACTTATTGATTTCAATGGTGACTCTCTTAGAAGGACGGTTCAATATCTATCATTATGATGCTACACGAATTTCCCGACACTGGCCTGAGAATTGCTCTAAAAAAAGTTGGAAACTTTTAAATGTAGCGCTATCTACATGCATCACCAGGAGAACATCGATGAAAACAAATTTGATCAAAACGATTGGATACATCTTTCTAGCACAGACACTTTTCCTTCCTCATTCTTATGCCAAAGACATCTCCTCAGAAAGAGCACACCGAATGGCCCAATTTGCTGCTCTTCATTGCTCAGGCCTGGGATATAAAGTCTCAGCAACCGTAGTTGACTCTGCAGGGTATTCAATGGCGGTCTTTAGAATGGATGGCGCTGGCCCACACACACTCGATGCCAGCCGAAGAAAGGCCTACACTGCAGCATCGGCAAAAAATAAAACCTCTGCAATGCTGATCGCTTCGCAAACAAATCCAGAAGCTCAAAACCTTGGGCAGATAGATGGATTTTTACTTTTAGGTGGTGGTATTCCTCTGACAATGGCCGGTATTCCAATTGGCGGGATAGGTGTTGGTGGAGCGCCTAGTGGAACGATTGATGAGATTTGTGCACAGGCGGGAATTGATAGTGAACTAAAAAAATAACTATTCTCTAGGTCTCACTTCTAATAATTCAATATGAAAAAGAAGATTAGAATTTGGTCTAATGAATTGTCCTATTTGTCTTTCACCATATGCCAAGTGGGCCGGAACAAAGAGCGTACGTTTTCCACCCACTTTCATTCCAACCAAACCTTGATCCCATCCTTTGATAACCCGGCCAGTGCCAAAGACAAATTGAAATGGTTTTCCGCGATCAATTGAAGAATCAAACTTTGTTCCATCTTCTAAGAAACCTTCGTAATGAGCAAAAACCAGCGCTCCTTTAGAGGGCATAATTCCCGTTCCGATTTCTAAATCTGTTATTTTAAGTTCATTATTTTCCATGATGTCGATACTAACCTTTCTTCCTCAATTTGTCTTGGGACAAGTCTGTTAAAAAGTCGTTTTCATCACTTTCGCAATCGTTCCATTATAAGTAAGCACTTTGATTGCAGCATTGATTTTTTTAATTTTCTCAGACGCATTTGATGTTCTTATCCCTGTCGCTAAATAGTTTGGATCTTTAGAAACGACAACAGGAAGAATCGAAAAGTTGTCCATAGAATAACCTGCCAACTTGGCAGAGTAGACAATCCCTGCTTTCCCAAGGGAGAAAAATCCACCATCAATTCTTCCGTACATTATTTTTCTTACTCGAGAGACATCGTTAGAATCAGTTTCGATAATCATGCCTTTTTTGAGTCCCTGGTTTTTTTGACCAAACCCCACTCCAAGCTGTGCACCGATTCTTTTTCCTATACATTCCTTAGTCTCATCAAAAGCAAATTCCTTTCCTTTTTTTGTGACTATAACGAGGTCGTCGTACATGATAGCGTCAGTGTAAATGAAGTTTTTTAAGCGTTCATCGTTTTTTGAAAAACCAGTAATGAAGGCACCTTCATTTTTTGCAATCACCTGGCAACGCTTCCATGGACAAGTTTTAACGATCACGTTGTAACCAGCTTTTACTAGAATCGCCTTACCGATCTCTACGGCAATCCCCTTAGCAACGCCATTATCTTCCCACATCAAAGGTGGGAAAGACTCTCCTGCAAGTAACGTGACTGTTTCAGCTGCCCGTAGGTTGCTACAGAGTAAGAATATAATCATAACTCCTGCGAATTTTGACACTGAAGTCCTCCCGAACTTTTAAAACGAGACAGTAAATTTAGTTTAATTTAAAAATGAGGTTAGAACTAGTGAATTAAATGAATGAATATAGTAGATAAACTTTTTTGATATATAATCCATTCAGTAACCTTTATTAATGGCCTTAAGTGGATTAGTAAAAATAGAAAAGTAGAAGACCTCAATGCAAAAAGGCCATCGATAAACGATGGCCTTTTCTTTTACATACTAATAGAAACTAGATCAGTTTTTTTATAAGTTACAACAGATGGCCCTACCGCCTCTGCGATGGAAGCAGATAAAACGATCTGCTCTTCTTTCTTTTTATTGACAGCAAAAAAATAACCTTCCTTACAAGTCAAAGACTCAATAACGGAGCTTATCTGATCTGCAGCTGTCCCATCTCCATAAGGATTTTCTTCCAAATCAAGGTACTGCTTAAGACTTATAGAATCTAAGAATTCATTAGAAGCATCAATAATTTTTTGTTTATCAGTTCCGACTAATTTTGCCCATCCTTTTAAAACAGCTTCTTTTCTTTCAGTCGTTTCGCGAGTCACAACTGCAGGAACCTTAAATGAAGGTGCTTCTTCCTGAATTCCACCTGAATCTGTAATCACCAGACTTGAGCGGGATAAAAGCCAAACCATTTCCGAATATGGAAGCGGGTCAACTATATGGACAGGACAATCACTAGTAATCAATTCAGCAAAAGAAGAACGAACTTTTGGATTTGGATGAACTGGAAAGATAATTTCCACATCTGATCTTTTTGAAAGTTCTAAAATAGCTTGCATGACATTATTTAGACCTTCACCAAGATTTTCTCTACGGTGACCTGTCATAAGAATCCATTTTTTGTCTGCATTTAAGAAATTATATTTTCCTTCGAAGCCAGTTCTTAAAGCATCGTTCTTTTCAATCTCATCATTCATCATATAAAGAGCATCAACGACAGTATTGCCTGTTACAAAAATTTCATCTCCTGGAACATTTTCGCGCAGAAGATTTTCTTTCGCGAGAACAGTAGGAGCGAAATGCAGTAATGTCAGATCAGCAGTCAATTTTCTATTAATCTCTTCCGGCCATGGGTGAAAAATATTACTTGAACGAAGTCCTGCTTCAACGTGGCCAACAGGAATCTTTTCATAATATCCGGCCAGTGCGCCCGCCAGCGTGCTTGATGTATCGCCATGAACTAAAATTAAATCTGGTTTGATCTCGCGAAGCTTCGCACACAATCCAGGTATAATAAGAACAATTGGGTCTTCTACATTTTTCACTGATCCTTGAATGTTGAGCGTGAAATCTGCCGATTCACCAAACAATTCTAATAACTGATCTACCATATCTGTATGCTGTCCAGACAACCCTACAGTCACTTTAAAACCTTTGTTACGAAGTGATTTAATAACCGGAATCATCTTAATAGCTTCAGGTCTGGTTCCAAAAAAAGTCAAAATGTTTTTTGAATTATTGAGATTCATTCGTCGTCTCCATAATATTGTACGAAACGAACTTTCCCCAATTTTCCCATTCCACCAACGATCGCGTCACCAACAAGAGTTTCATACCCTTCTTGTTTTAAACGCAGGTGAAACCAAGTTCCTTTTCCTGTGCGTCCAGATGTTAAGTAAATGAATCCCGCCTTACCATCAGTTCCTTTATTAAGGTCTACTCTGATAACGCTGTCTTCAGATTCAAGTCTTCCGATAGAATACTCACCAAAGCTTGTGATCATCAGGTCATACTCTTTAAGCACTCCATTAACTTCCATCGTTCCTTTAAAATGCCCTTCAATAGCAACAGCATTTTCATCGGCCATACTCATGATATTTTCATATGACTGAACTTTTTTTCCGGAAAAACGGCCACTCACTTTAAAAGCGTGTGGTAAATCTAAAGAAACAGTATTGTCTGCTCCAAAAATAATTTGGGCAGGAGCATTTTGGTAAGAGTCGTCGTTTGGTAAATTTTCAGAAGCAAAAAAGACATTTCTTTCCATGTTGTACTGGATATTAAAAAATGAAAAGCAAATCACACCTGTTGAATCACATAAAGATGCGACGACACGCGACTCTGTCTCACGAATAATTGTAAAAAACCATTCACGTCCATCAAGACCTTTTAAGTTATAATGTCCTTCAATACCATTTTGAGAAGCAACTACCGGACCTAAACGAGATGAAACAAATCTTTCAAGTTCAAGTGAGTTCTGAGTCAGTTTAAGTTCTTTAGTTCTTAAATAAAGAATTTTTGAAAGAGTCACAAGTCTTAGGGCATATACATCACTTGCTGTCTTTTCAGGATTTACCCATCTAAAAATAAGACCTCTTAAAGAACTGATATCGAGAAGATTGACAATAGTCTTGAAGCTGGCCTCATTAATATCGTATTCGTAAAAAATTGCTTTTGCAGTTAAATCAGTTACAAAAACACCATAGTTATTTTTTACTGAACCAGAAAGACGATCAATTGCTGTTAATTGTTTACCTAGAGTTTCAGCAAGTGCAAACCATTGAGGTATTTCTTCTTTTTTAAGGCTATCCATGAGGATTTTTTCGTTAAGAAAAGATAAGTAATCCTGAGCGGCCGATTGAGAACTCAGTCCTCTAATCCAAAATGTCCACTCTTCCTGATCTATTATCTTAGTCGTTAAAAGGGCCTTGAAACTTAAATCAGAAATAGTCTTCTGGTATGTTGGATAAAGATATAAATCATTCGGGAAAGTTACTTCTGCCCATGTTTCAAGGCTTAAAAGATTGACGTAAGCTTTCTTAAAAAGCTCTTCGTCTTTAATCTTATTAAGCTCTTCAATGACTTGCCCTTGGAATAAAAGAGCTGCAGATAAGTCTGCCCATTTTTGGTAGGAAAGAATTTTCTTGTCACTATCAACAGAAATTTTCAGCCAGCGATTACCATGCATAATCATATTTTTACCGACTTCTTTAACAGCATCAGGATAAATCAGCGCAAGATTATATTCTTTTGCCAGAGCATCCAGAGGTCCAAGTAGAGCAAAAAATTCATCAAATGTAGGCTGATCACGCAGCTCTCTCACATTGTCTTTTAAACGCAGTAGAACTTCTAATAATTCTTTTCGCCCTTGTTTTGCTTCTTTTAATAGTGTCCCAGGTCTTCCAAGATTAGGAACATCAACCTGTGCGTCTGCACTACCTGTGGTAATGACAAACATTAATAATAGCAGACTCAATAATTGTTTCATTTTTTTCTCTCCCAAGAATTATCTATTTTCACTTCTATTCGTTTTACGTTTGCCACATTTTTTGTTTGCTCGGCGAATGTTTCAAGATTTACAAATTTATAACCAAGTTTTTTCATTTCTCTTAGCAGCTCTCTCAGAGGTCTTGTATCTCCCGGGTAATCTCCCACTCCTCCATTCACAATATCCGTCAGAATATAAGGATGGAAAAATGAAGCTGCCCAACTATCTCTTAAAACTAAATTTCTTCTGGCATCTTCAAGCATGTCTTTCAATGAACGTGGGTACCATACGTGATCACTCGTAAAAGGCTGTGGGTTCCCTAAAATTTCAGGAAACATTCTTTGTCCATAGACATCACCGTAAATCTCGTAAGGATAAAGCTGTCCAAACCATTCTCCGTGAACATCTGTTTCGAAATCTTTAAACAGTTGTCTTCTAAGAATTTTATTTCCGCCGTCTTTAGCACCGTACTTAACTTGTTCCAGTAGTTCCGGATCGCGTGAAAGCTTTTTAGGTTCTTCAAGAAAATAAATCGCTCTTCCAATATTCCAGTCAAAAACATCTGCAAAAATGTGGTAGTCCAGCGCTGATGCCTGATAGTGTGGAGTCAGCCATATTTTTGGAAAAATATTGGCCTCTTTTAAGTAGTCACTTCCAAGGTCAAGGCGGTCAAGAACAAAGTCCACACTATCATCGGCAACAGGGATATTATTAACAGCATCCCAAAACTCGAAATCATCCGAACTGTAACCAGAGTGGGGATTAGGAATATTTTTGTATTGGTGAGTCGCTCCATGCCAAATAAATACACCATTGTCTTTTTGAACGTCTTTAACCCAGCTCATGAACTGAGGTACGGCCGTCATTGGTAAAAATGTTTCGTTTGGTTCGCGGTCATAACGAAATAATGGATCGTAGAACATTGGTATTAAGGCCACATGTAGTGGAACACCTTCTTCTTTAAAAACAGTCTGAAGAAGATTTAAATTTCTTATAGGAACTTTGGGATGAACATCCTCAATTCTCATAATCGCTAATTTTTCTTTATGTCTAGGCGCCAGATTTAGGATGTCAAAAAGAAGATCCGAAAACACGAGATAACGATCAGATTCATGAGCGTAGCTAAAGGGGATATCGGCCACATAAAAACGATTTTCAGATCTCAGAGCATAGGGAAGTTTTTTTCCGCTGTAGTCGTGACGGCTTAAAGCTAAAACTTTTACTGTTGTATTCGTAGTTTTAGGATCTTTCTTTAAAGCAACTTGTTCAAATGGAGCAGCGAATACATTTTTTCCGTCTCTCTTAACCCACTTAGAAAATTTTTCAAATTGTTCACCTTTATATTCTACATATTTAAAAAATGAGGGATTTCCTTCTTTGTTTAAATTTTCAGCATCAAGGCTCGTTAAAGAGTCATAGTTATGACCGAACATTTTTGACATTACATCTTCAGGGAATTTCCAGATGTTATATCCAAGCCAAGCCACATTCTTTTTAGTGTTTTGAAAATCCAGATAGAAATCTTCAGGGATGTCATTTTCAAAATAACTTCCAATGTAGATAGTGCTTCTACATTTTTCGATTTCACCTTTCGTGTATCTTTCAATAGGAGAAACAATCTGAGTTAATTCAGGAAAATGGCCCAAAAGGTTCTGAGCATAGACCGAATAGATTTTACCTAAATGATAGTTTGGATCTTTAGAAAGATCATAATAGATAAGTACACACTGTCCATTACTTGGAAAAACTGTATTTAAGTTTTTATTCTCAGCATGGGCAGCATTCGTTATTAGAAATAAAAATAGTAAGAATATCTTGTTCATTGTTCATCTTCACTTGGTTGAATAGGGGCCGTTATTATTTTCCAAAAATCCTGATTGATTCTTCCAACGAAAGAATTCAATGCCTTCTCTGAAGACGTGATCCTGAAATCTGCTGATCCGTCTGCAAGCCATCCTGGAGAATTCCAATAACTAATCCCTTTTATTGGATAGAGTCCCGACTCTATAGTTCTTAATGCCCTGGCAATCCAGTCTGCTTTTCTAGATGGATTTTTTTTATCTTCAATCACGGCAAACTCAGAAATGATGACGGGTTTTCTTTTGGCGATCTCTTGAATCTCAGGCCAGAAACTTTTAAATTTTGGCATAAATTCAATCCAGTCATGAGTTGGCAGTTGAGCGCCAAAGACTGATAATCCAATCCAGTCAATATTCTCATCTCCTGGATAATAATTAGAAGTTGAATTCCATGAGGCCTCAGGCATTCTTGCTGTATCCACATGAAGAACCCATGTCGCTTCTGTCAGTCCACCGATTTTAAATAGCGTAATAATTCTTCTGTACACATCACGGAATTTTTCAGGGCCATCCGGAAGGCGTGGGTCCCCATACCGAGTTGTGCGTGAACCACCATTCCATTGGCCATTCCATGGAAACCAGTTTCCATTAACCTCAGGTCCGAATTCTAAAATAATAGGACCTGGACTTTCAGAGGCCTGTCTTGCCCATTCGATAAGTTTTTCATCGAACGTTCCTTTTAAAAAAGCATCCATGGTAAAAATAGGATCTGCTTTTCCATCTCCACTATCTTCCGACCATGGCATTAGACGTATATAAGGAATTCTCCCCATCTTTCTGCAAATCTCTACATTTTCATAAGGGAAATCAATCTCTCCATCAGTCCAGTTATTTGAAAAATAAACCCAGGCCATTGGTTTACCAGTGAGTAACTCGAAGGCTTCAATTTCATGAGGCCTGACTTCTTCTGCTAATGGACCGGCATCAACGTAGGCCCCAAAGTACGCACCTTTCTCAGGCAACATCACTTTTTGTGCATAGGCAGATGCCATGAAATTTACACTACACAAAAATGTAAGGATTAATACTTTCATTACTTGAAATACCTTTTAATCACTTCTTCTGTTTCAACTTTTCCAATGGGAGAAAATCCACGGTCAGTTGGACCATTATGACCAGGAGAAAGTGGGATATCCCAAAAAGCAAAACCAGAAAACCATTCGAAACCAGGTAGAGCAAACCCTTTAAAAAGAGCTTCATAACCAGCGGCCTGGTGGGCGATATTTAAAGCACCAAGTGCAGTTGCATAAGTAAATGGATCGACAAAAGTATTTTCTACACTTCTAAAACCAACTTCTTTTAAAATAACCGGCTTCATAGAACCTGAGTAAATAGAAATTTCAAGCAGAGTTACGTCCAGCTGATTAGCGTAAGTCAGGGCCCTTTCACTTAATAATTTTACAAGTGTTTCTTTGTTAGCTGGAATAACATCATTTTTGAATGCAAGCGAGCGGTACATATCAACACCGATAGCATCAAGACCATTCCAAAAATCCAGCAATTGTTGCCAGATTTTTCTTTGTGCTTCGTCATCAGATTCAGCAAGATCTACCAGACGGTATCTCCATCTCTCAAGCTCTCCACCACTTCTAGAAATATCTGTGCTTGTATCAGTGTCGTCAGTGAAGTTAATGTCGTACATGATACGAACTTTCGCTCCTAGCTTACTTCTTGTGTATTTTAATAATTGATTCCATCTTCCCGGGAATCCGTGTGGGTACTCTTTCCATTGGTCTTCAATTCCTACAGTCATACTGTAAAGTTCTGCGCCAATAGTAAACTCTTCAACTTTTGCAAGCTTTGCAATTGTCATATAACGATCAAGGTATAACTGAAAATTATCAAACCAACGATCAGGATCGTGAGGTTGAATATTTCCATGCCACCAGGCCTTTGTACTTCCATCCGGCTGAACTTCTGAATAAGGAAATTCTCCGTTAGGTCCAAGTACGAAAAAAATGGGTCTAATCCCAACAGTCATATCCAATGAATGGATGTACTTAATCAGGTTCGTCATCTTTCTTGCTTCTTGAGCAACCGGGCCAGATCCAGTTAATGGAATAATGTCCACTGACTTTGGCCCTACCATTTTTGCTCTTACGTTAAGAACGATATGATTCGTTCCAAGCCTTTTGACATGGTCAACAGCAATTTGTGCTTCTGTTTTTTGGTCACCAGTTAAATTTGCATCAAATTCAAATGTTCCATCTTCGGTCAAGTTGAATCCCTTGACGTCCATCGCTTGTACGTTTGCTAATGTAAAAAACATCAGCAACATTGTTAAAATCTTCATTAAACTCTCTCCCTTTTAAAGCTGTAAAGTACTCTCATGATCTAAAGATAATTGTGAAATTGGTTGTCTATGATTAATTGGCTCTAAAACTTCTCCGAATCCTTCAGGTAAGCGGTGCTCTGTTTTAACCCATTTAATTTTTTTACCTGTAAGCGAGCTTTCAATATACTGTCTGGTCGAACGAATTCCTGACCACATATTAATGACCATAGCTGACGGCCATCTAAGAATTGCCGAGTAAGCACAGGCCTTCCCATAAAGTTTTTCAACACAACTAATGCGTGAACCGAAACGAATAAACATTCCAAACGTATTCAATAGCAATACGAACTGAAGATACTTATTACTAAAATAAACTCTGTCTTCAGAAAGAAACGGAAGAAGGACCATGATAAAAATTAAGTTCAATGTTAAAAATGCATTGATAGGACCTTTGCGGTCACGCCATAAAAAATAACGCTGCCAAAAGTTACCAAACCAGCCAATGTTTTTTGCACCTTGAAAAGCAATCCCGGTTGTCCAGCGTGTTTTCTGGCGAATAGATTGCCAGAATTTATGTGGAAAAAACTCTCTGGTAGATATGATTTTTGAGCAATCTTCTCCTTCAATATAACAGCATAGGAAAGTTGACCTAAAACCCCAAATCGTCGTCTGAAGTCCAATCTGATAATCTTCTGTTAATGAATCCGGTAAAAAAACCTCTTCATTTTGACGGCTTAAAAAAGTAAGAATAAGTTTTCTCGATAAACATGTTCCTACACCCGCAGAAGGTAAGGCCGCTCCCATGTGCTGACGAACTAAAAGATCTTTAGTATGAATTTCTGAAAATTCATCCATATAAGTTCCTGCCGTCAAATCCCACCACTTTACTGGCAAACTAAAGACCGGCGTCTGAATGAAATCAGCTTCTCTCAATCCTAATGAGTAAAGATATGGTATATTAGGATCCAGGACATCTTCTGAATCATGAAGAATAAAACCTTCGAACTCTACGCCCAGCTTATCTTCTTTAATGAAAATATACTTAACAACCTCATTTAACATTTGTCCTTTATAAGTCGGACCTTCCTGAGTATTGATGACTGCATGAACGCGCGGAAAACGCGCTTCCATCTTTAAAGCAATCTCCATTGTTGCTGTATCGTTAGGATAGACGCCTAAGAAAATATGCACGTTCTCCATCGGAAGATTGGCCATATTCCCTTTGATCATTGCCTCAAGAACAGCATCTTCTTTCCAGTTGGCAACCATGATCGCCAGCATTTTAGAATTTTTAGAATCGTATAAAATATTTTTTGAAATAGCTTTAGGACCTATTTTTTTAATACGCGCAGTAAAATCAATGAACAAGTCATCAATTAAAAATAAAAGGACGCAAAGACTGATGCTCCAAAGATAGTATTCTGTGAAAGGTAAAAGGTTCATTAGAACACCTCTCTTGAGATAACAAGAAGTGAGTCAATTCCACCTTTTTTAACATTGCTTACCGGTGCATAGGTCATGGAAACGCCTGCGGCCCAGAAGCCTTTTAAAAAGGTCAAGCGTGATCCTAATCTTAATTCATTCTCATCCGGCCCATATCCAGGATTTGGGCTCATGCGAGTGAATCCTTCAAGATAAACATCCGGGCGAAGCCAGGCATAAGGAAGGTATCTAAAACCAAGCTTGTTCCATAGAACTGTGACCGGTTTCGTGTCTACTCTATCTACAACGATAATTTCGCCATAGAATTCATTAAACATATTTTTTGGTAGATCCAGATAATGATAAGCAAAAGCACCATAACGAAGTTCTTTTTCGCTATCGTTTCTCTTTTCATTATTAATTCGATAAAGCCTTCTGGCCTCCCCGAAAAAATAAAGAAATGGCAACGCTTTAACCTGAAGCCCTGCAGTCGGAGCAATCATATTTTCAGTTAAAATGGGGGCCTTCCCATTAGAAAGGTCTTTTGAAAATGTCACGCCTGCATAAGGCCTCAACCATTTATAATCCAGCTCAGGAATCAAGCGCAGACGCGACTCATTCACTGCTCCTGAAATGCGAGAATCGTAAATGGTTTCAGAATAAAAACTTACGGATACATCAATATCAGTAAGATCTTTAGCATGTAGTAGCTGGAGGCCACATAAAAATAATATTAAAGTAAAAAATCCTTTCATGAAGTACCTGTTCAAAACAAACGAATAGTAATGAAAAGGAAAATAAATTAAATTTCTTAAAGAAACCTTGAGGATGAATCTTTTATATAGAAATCAGGTGTTTCTTATTTTTTATGACAACAAAGAAAAGTACAGACTCAATAACAAATTGCTCAAGCGACTTTAATTTTTATTAAATTATTCTGCCTGACATTCATTTTAGATCTCACAACAGAATCAATGATTAATAATTTTGTACCTGATATATCAGTAAAAATGGAAACAGTCATGAAGGCCACTCAAGGAGCTACGGCCATTGAACTTTATTTGAAAAGCTCACATATCTGTATGGGAGACGAGAATGAATTATTATATTGTCGCAAAAGATGATCGAATGATTCAATCTGATTTACAAAGAGCTTTTGCTCTAAAATTAAATGCAAAAAGCAACGCTGAAAAAATTAGCGCACGTACCGATGCTTTCTCAGGCAAGAAAGGTGGCGGACCTCATTCTGGATGCCGCTGTTAGCATACAAAAATAATGTCGTTGATTATTTAGCGTTTTCTTGGCAAAAACATGTCAATTTCATCTAAGTAAAATTTGATACGTTCTTTTGCTTCAGTGATTGCTTGCATACGCTCATTAATAAGTTTCACAAGTTTATCATCAGGAGTTAACCCGTCTTGATTTTGGTTTCTTGCCATGAAGGCCTCAAGACTTCCAAAAATGGTATCGTCTTCTAATTCGTCTTCAAAGCGCTCATCTAAATGAGTTGGAATATCAGCGTCCGTCATGTGCGAGTATTCGTTTAAAAGATCCATCATAGGATCTGTTAAATCTTCTTCCTTATGGAAGTTCTTCGCTGATGGGAACAGCACGAGATTGTCGGTTTCGTTGATGTTTTGAGACGTCGTTTTCATTTAGTTAGCACCCTTATAGAAATATCAATAAATTAGTCGTTCTTATTCCCATGTATATAAATGCAGTATCGATGCCTACTTTCTGGTTGTGATTCACGTGACTTATAACATCTAGGTGATCAAACTTAAGGCACTCACAAGAACTTTGGTCATCTTTCATACAGATTATGACCTTCTTGCCTCACCTGAATCCTAACATGCATGAATTTCGCACTATTAAAAAACTGCAGGTCTATGTAAGATTTATAATAGGTGTCGATGATAACGACATTTAAACAAAAAACTGGGACGTTTTCATGGAAGAAACAAATCAGAGAATCGCATGCATGCGCTGTAAGCACTACCATACGACATTTGAACCGAATGCCCCTAGAGGCTGCAAGCTCTTTCAATTCAAATCCCCCCTAATGCCTTATATCCTGGTTAAGCAATCTACTGGCCACGACTGCACATCCTTTGATGAGCGCCAGACCAAAAAAGAAGACGACAACGGCAAAAAAGATTTTAACGATCCCAAATACTGGTAACCCCAAAAGGTGCCAGCAGACTTGTGGTAGAGCAAGTGCACAACCACAAGTCTGCTAGCCTAGAGACCTATAAGTTTTTCCAAATCTCACCTATTCTTTTTTATTTTGTTATAACTCCCGACATGAAAACTCATAGTATTTTTATTGCGACTTTGGTCTCACTCTTAAGCTTTAGTGCTTTTGCAGCACAACCATTTTGTGTGGCCCATAGATCCTTAGGTTATGGTGGGGTTGAGAATTCTTTAGAAGCATTTGAGAAGGCCTCAAAGGCCGGTGCTAAGGCGATCGAATTTGATCTTCTTCATACTAAAGATGGAAAAACGATTGTTCAGCACGATGGCAAGTTTGGCAGAGTAACTACCGGGTGCGGAAAAAGAAAGATCACCGAGATGACCTTGAAAGAAATCAAAGACCACTGCAAGCTTAACAATGGAGAGGCCATCCCAACTCTGGATGAAGCCTTGGCCATTTTATCTCAATACAATTCGACACTGTTTATAGAATTTAAAGATAAGACGATTACCAAAGATGATTTTAGTAGTATTAAAAGTTATTACTCTGCTCGCCCTGATAAAATCATGATCATTTCTTTTCTTAAAAATATTCTGCTGGAAGTTGAATTAAAAAAAGAAAGCGACTCATTTTATAAAGAAGTTAAAACTCTACAGTTAAAGAAAATTGGATTTTATGCCAACATAGATGACTTTGATGGGATCAGTGCCAAGTATATTAACAAAAATCATGTTGAGAAATTGCAGAGTATGGGAAAGCTAGTAGGAGTTTATACCAAAGACTCTGAGGAAAAGATTCAGAAGTACCTTGATAAGGGAGTCGACTTCGTGACGACTAATAATTCTTTATTATGTGAGTCTTTGATTAAGTAGCCTCTATTTAGAAACGTAAGTGCATACACGGTCTATGCATTTTGCTTCTCCAGTACACATCACTTTACACATTTTCTCAGGTGGATTAGCTAAACACATTTGTTCCAGCTTCTGCGCGTACTTTGCAAAATGTGCTTTATTTACTCCTTTACCACAGCTACAAGAGCACTTCACACCTACAGTTCTGCAATCAGTATCTTTGCGACAAGTGCGATCGCTTGCCGATATTTTAATTTGAGCAAGAATCGACTCCGTTTTCGCCGAAACAGTTTCTACTTTAAAAGTAGTCATAAGAGAAAAAGCTAGAATCGCCCATACAAAATGCTTCACGGTCACTCCCATAAACTACGGTCTCAAATAATATTTTTCAGTACTGTTAGGTTCACTCTTCTTCATAAACAAACGGCGATCGGCCTCAATTCCCAAGAGAACTTGAAAGACATCCGTAAGAATTTGTCTGGAAGCATAGTACCCATGGTTCAAACCAAACGTTGAGTTATCGAGTAAACTGACATTAATTGAATCTACTCCTTCCATGTAAGTGCAACCACCAAGCCTCTTTGAACTATTAATTGTCTCAGAAGCAAACATCGCCTTGTCATTGTAAGAGCAGTACAGTGTCACTCGGCGGCTCAGATTTTTAATCACTTCAATATTTTTTACAAATAAATCAGAATCAAAATCCGGCGCATTTAAAATAACTTCTCCCAATGGCATTTGACTGTCAGTCACCTGCAATTGCCCGTTTTTTCCTAACTCAAATAAAGCAGGTAGTACAACTTGATGCCCCATTGAGTGAACGACAATATTGGGAATGATTTTATTTTCAATTAACTTGGAAACAAATAATTTAAATAAACCTACTGAACTTTGGGCCGTTTTTAAATTGGCCGCATAAGTTCTTTGAATTAATTTTTCATCGAGAAAACTATCACCTGCTCCTGCCGGCCATGAAAAAAGAATAACTGGCCCTTGGTATTTTAAATCATAAGTTATTTGTGAAGCTCGGAGTACGGCCTCTTGATGTTTAACATTAAAGCCATGAACAAATAAAAGTGGTGAGCGTTTTGCTTTTTTAAGGTAGTCCACAAGTGTGGCCAGATTTAATTCTTTCTGAGCTAAAATCTTAAAATAATCATGAGAGCTTTCACGTTGATTAGCAGTGAAACTTATTTCACCTGTACTATGATTTCTTGGTACATTAACTCGGCAGACACCAAGGCGAAAGTTTGCATCAGCTCCTGTTCCAAAATAATCATCAGTGCAACCGAAACCTTTCCCTTTAAACTGTCGGTTCGTCACAACCATGACATTCACAGAGCGAGTGTCATTGAACTCTTCAACGAAGTACTGTTTCCAGACTCCTTGCAATTTTTCTTGTAATTCAAGATCTAGGTTGATCGGTTCTTCGGGAATGTCTGGAGTCACCGGAGCTTCAGTGATCTTTTTGATATTCTCGGTCACTTCCGGGGCCTTTTCATGACTAGAACAACTAATAAGCACAAGACCTAATAGAAGCAGTAAAATTATTTTTTTCATTCACCAAGGGTAATGGAAGAATAAATAAAATAAAAGCTCTAAGTCTTAATTAAGAGGCTCGCGCAGAGTGTCTAATAGGACAATTGCGAGCGACTACATAGTAGTCGCTCGCAATAGATTATCGACTAGCGAGATATTTACAATAATTAACTCGGATACTTCCCAATGGCTGGTCAGTCCTAGCACTTAGTGTTTCACCAGGCCCAACAGTTTGATCGATACGATCTTGAACATCATAACTCGCGCTATCACCAGAAATAGGCTCAAAGTTAAAAACAACATACTTCATGTTTTGAGTGGCACCCGTTGTATTTTCATAAAAACATGTCAAAACATGTCCTCTTTGAACTGCTCTTCCATAGAAACTTTCCAGGCCAATAGCATGAGCAGAAACAGAAACGGTAGAAGCAGCGACAAATAAAAATGATAAGAACTTTTTCATTAAAGACCTCCTTAAATTGTTAAGGATAATAAAACTAGCGGTCCTAGAATTCGTCAATCAATGGAGTTTTACTTAACATTTAATTTTGTCTAAAGAGTATAATTGGGTTTGAAAAAGGTTAGACACAAGAAGGGATTTCATAATGCAATTCTACAAATAGACCACCAATAGGCTTAGCAGAAATCAGGCGCATTGGTGGATGAGTCGTACGAGGAAAAAGAGGAGCTCCACCATTCAATGTCACGGGTGCTATTTGAATAATTAATTCATTAAGCAGTTTCGCATCATAAAACTTACCGGCCAGTTCTCCTCCACCCATAATCCAAATGTTTTTATCTTCAACGACGACACTCATTGCTTGATGTACTGGCCTTACGTCTCCACTAACGAAACGAATATCGACATTAGGAATGATAGGTAATTGTCTTGTCGTAAATACCCATGTGGGAACTTTATAAGGCCAAGGTTGAAGCTTGCCTGGTTCATTGGCAATTTGATGGTCATAGATCCATTGATAAGTTGTAGACCCCATAGCAATAGCGCCGACACCATTTATGAAACTATCAAAATCATGGCCGCCCTCGCCTTGAAATTGGAAGAGCCAATCAAGAGAGTTATTTGAGTCTGAGATGAATCCGTTTAAACTGCTAGCGCCATAATAAATCGTTTTCATCAAGCACTCCTTTGGTTGATGTCATATTTAAATCTTAATTAAAATGGTGCTTCAAATCCAATGAAATTTCCGAATAGATCTGGATATTAATTTGATAATTATTGAATTTCAGGAAGAGTTTTATTCATCTCAAAGTAACTCGGCCCAGATTTTTCAATCATCGCCCCACCTAAACAGATATCCCCATCGTAAAAAACAACTGATTGTCTTGGCGTAATCGCTCTTTGAGGTTGATCAAATTCAACGAAGATCTTATCACCTTCAATCTTAACCACTGTGCAGTCTTGATCTTTTTGACGGTAACGAACCTTAGCTTTGCATTTAAAAGGAAGTTCTTTATTCCAAACTCCAGAAACAAACGACAAGTCTGTCGCTGTTAACGTATCAGCGTAAAGATGAGGATGAAACTCTCCTCTTTCAACGAACACAACATTCCTAGACATGTCTTTTCCAACCACAAACCACGGCTCCCCTTGTCCACCAAGGCCCAGGCCTTTACGTTGTCCTAGAGTGTAATACGTAGCTCCTGTATGGCGACCTACTTTAGTACCGTCCAGAGTTTCAAAATCACCGTCTTCAAACGTCACGTAATTTGAAAGGAACTTCTTGAAGTTTCTCTCACCGATAAAACAGATCCCTGTAGAATCTTTTTTCTCTTTAGTGGCAAGATCATATTTCGCGGCAATCGCGCGCACTTCAGTTTTTGGAATATGTCCGATAGGAAACATGACTTTTTCTAAAATTTCTTTTTTGTTTGTATATAAAAAGTATGACTGATCTTTTAATGGATCGGCACCTTTTACTAGACGGTACTCACCATCAACTAATAAGCTTTGGCAGTAGTGACCTGTTGCCAGATAATCAGCTCCAAGCTCCATTGCTTTTTCAAAGAAGACTTTGAATTTGATTTCTCTGTTACAAAGAACATCTGGATTAGGAGTGAATCCTAATTTGTATTCATCAACGAATTGCTTGAAGACCTGGTCTCTGTACTCTTCGATGAAATCTACTGAATAATATGGGATGTCTAATTTCTCGCAAACTTTAATAACATCAGCGTACTCAAGGCTCGACTGACATACACCATGCTCATCAAACTCTTCCCAGTTTTTCATAAAAAGACCGACGACTTTGTAGCCCTCTTCTTTTAAAACGGCGGCCGTCACAGAAGAGTCTACTCCTCCTGACATTCCGACGATAACTAATGTTTCTGACTTTGGTTTTTGCATGAAGGGTTTATAGCAGAAAAGCCGCTACTTTACCACGTCATAATTCCAAGCGAGCACGCCACTGGTAACGTACCTGAATACATTGGTGTAAGTATTGATATTCAAAGTCTCAGCAAAATCATTTGAGGTCATATAGCGAGGGTTTAGATCCCCTTCACGGTTCTGACTGAAGGTAACAGCGGGTACACCGGCCTCTCTAAAGAAACTCGAATCGGCCGGTAATTTAGAGGCCTCGGTAGCTTCCGTAGGAGTAAATGTCACAGTACTGTAATTTTCTTTACCACTTTTCATCAGCATGCCTGCGAAAGCATCATTTGGTTGAGTGTAGAGATTCATATTGCTCATCTTTTTATCTTTATCGCCGGTGCGTGAGTCATGGCCCAACATATTTAGGTTAATGACTCCTACTAGTTTTTTGTTTTTGTCGGCGAGGAATTCTTTTGAAGTGGCGTAGTTTTTCGCGCCTTGAGAGTCAAACTCTCCGAAGTCCAAGAATACGAGCTTCACTGTTTTAGGAAGATTGAGTTTATTTAAAAGATCCATCATCGAAAGCAGAATAGAAACTCCTGAGGCATTGTTGTCTGCTCCTGGCATTTCTCCTTTAAAGATCGCTTTTCCTGTTTTTGGATCTTTTATCAATGTATCGTAATTGGCCGTCAGAATAATCACATCATCAGGACTTACTAATCCTTTTTTTTCCCAAATAAAATTCACACCTGTAAGGGATTTTTTATCGGCCACTCCTTCGAACTCTAACTTACTGAGTGTTGCCCCTGCACTATTCATGCTTTTTAATTTTGCTTCTAAATATTCTTGTGTTTTTTTATGCCCTGGTGATCCAACCAAACGATTAGGACGGCCACTGGCAATGAATTCACGCAGTGTACTCTCCAGGTCTCTGCCTGGTAATTTTTCAATCACAGATCTGACACTATAATTATTTTTAATTTTTTGCTCATAGGCCTGAATCTCAAAGCTCATGGCATTTGAAATCGGCAGAGCAAGAATAAGTGCTAATTTAAAAGCGCAGTTTATCGAGATGATTTGGTTTTGATGATTCATTGTTTTCTTCATCAGCATCCTCTTTTTTATCTGGAAGTGTATTGTAAGACCATTCATCGAACATACCACTGGCCTCAACAAGAGCTGAGCCAATAACTTTTCCTTTGTCCAATTGGCGGGTGTAAAAAACTAAAAACTGGCCGGCCACTAAAAGGCCCGGACGTACATCATCAAATTCAACCAATGCCATATTGTTATTTTTTAAATATAAACGGCATGGGATCTTTTCTCCCTTAGGAGACATTTTCACATAACACATCATTGGAAGTGACATGTCTAAATTGGCAGCAGGTGAAAACCCTGTCACTATAATCTCTTTGTATTTAAGTCTATTGGGATAATCAATAAAGATATTTCCCTTGTAAGAGACGATCGAGATGATTTGTTTTAAGGGATCAATTTGAATTTCTTTTTTCTTATCAAAAGTCAGATTAGACTGACCTACGTAATAATGATGAATTCCTTGATGCTCACAGATTGAAGCGTCAGTTGTATAGTCGTAAATGTTTCCAGTTCTTCGAAGATCTTTCGGGCTTCTTGCTTCCACCAATTTACTCATGCGTGGATCGTGCATGATATGAGCGTATTTGCTTTTAACTCTTGGAATGAATTCTACTTTAATTAGTTCACTTATTTTTTCAACTTCTTTCTTTCTGATTTCCGACAGAGGTAAAATCAAGTTTTCCAGGTGACGCTGCTCTAATCTTGCCAATGAATACGACTGGTCATGCTCTAGATCGTTGGCCACCATAAGTTCATATGATCCGGTCTTTTGATTCTTTAAAACTTTTGCATAGTGAGCAGTTGCGATGAGAGTTGTCTGGAATTTTTTTGCTTTTTCTAAAAGCACATCAACGAGAACTGCGTTTAAAAAAACTAAGGGCTCAAACGTTTGACCACTTAATATTCTTCCAACTAATGGATCTAAGACTTTATCAGTGAAAATATCAGCAGCATTAACGGCATAAAAAGGGATGTCTAAATAGTTGCAGATATTTTTTATTTTATTCAAATCTAAAACAGCAACATCTGCAAAAGGCCCTGACTCTTCACCCTCTGCAAAAAGTTGTAATCCGATTCCGATACATTTGTACCCTTGTTTTTTTAAAAGATAAGCGGCAACGGTTGATTCAATCCCGCCGGTCATCGCAATAAGAACTGTTTTGGTATTCGCCTTTTCAATCATAAAACAATTATATCTTGTTCTTTTATTTTTTGGGACTGTTTTAAACAGTGGAAAAGAATGAATTCCGAGTACTTCTCTCGGTTAAACTTTTCCTTAAGCTGGACTCCCCGGAGACCGATAATAAACTGATGAGTAAAATCGACTTCGAAGAAAACTTCGAAATATATTTATTTACGTACGAGAATATGGATCTTGGGCCCTCGAAGCTCAACGAATTCCTGTCGTTTTTAAAGTTCCATAAAGTGGCCCTTCCTTTTAAGTTCTCATTCGTAAGTAAAGAGGCCAGCCTTATTCCGGAAATGACTTTAAGTGAAAATATCCTGATTGATTTCTCTCCAAACTCACTTACAGAGTCTAAAGAAGTTCAATTCCAGGAGTTCTTAAAAGACCCAAAACACCGTGCTTTAGAAGAGCTTTATCACACGATTGCCCTTCCTCACGAGTTGCCAGGTCAATCTGATGCGCAGATGAAGAAAGTCTGTTCACTGATTAAATCTTTATTATATGAAGGCCAATTCGTCTTTTTTGAAGAGCCAGAAATAGATTTAGGGCCAGAAACTCTGAAGTTATTCACGGCCGCTTTAAGAGAACATGCGAAAAATCGCCAGATGAATATTTTCATTTATTCCAAAGATCTCCCTCTGTGGACGCCACAATCTCATAAAATGGTAGAAAGAAAGAAGGATTTCAGCTTTCAAGTCTCTCCCGTTTCGAGAAACTTTATGTGGGATGAAGAACGCGCAAGTTTTTATGGGAATCCAAAAACTGCTGAAGAAAATAGCGGTCTGTCTTTCATTCGTCCTATCGGTAAAAAACGCTCAAATAACGCCGCTTAATAATTGACAGATCTAGTATGAAATCGAGATAATGATTTCATTATGGCAAAATCAAAACCAACACTGAACTTTATCGACCTTTTCTCTGGCGCGGGCGGACTCTCATGCGGTCTCGAACTGGCGGGGATGAAATGTGTCCTTGGTGTTGATATGGACAAACATGCGATTGAGACTTTCAAGGCAAATCACCATTTTGCTGAAACATACTGTGGATCAATCGTAGACCTTACGGCCGCAAAAATTAAATCATTAACTGGCAATCAAGAAATCCACGCAGTCGTTGGTGGACCTCCTTGTCAGGGCTTTTCAACTGTTGGTCTAGGAAATCCTAACGACACGAGAAACTCTCTTTTTAAAGAATTTATACGCGTAGTAAAAGTCACTAACCCATCATATGTGGTTATCGAAAACGTGACGGGTCTTCTTGCTAAGAAAAATGAAAAAACGATTCAGGAAATTTTTAAAATTTTCAATAAAATGGGCTACACGCTAGACGTTCAGGTGATGTCATCTGAAAACTATGGTGTTCCAGAGCGCAGAAGACGCACAATCATCTTAGGATCAAAAATCAATACAACGATTACTTTCCCTAAGATGCAATCAAAGATCATGACTGTTGGTGATGCTCTTAAAAACCTGAAAAATACTTCCGGAAAATACTTCAACCACGATATTGAAGCGGCCCATATTAAAAATGACCTCGATCGCGCACGTATTGCTTGTATCCCAGAGGGAAAAGGCGTTCGTTACGAGATCGATGAAAAAACTTATTTTAAATCAAAAAAGTTAAAACTTAATGTGAACTGGAAAGAGCTTAGAGAAAATCGTTTCAGACAAACGAAGTTCCAAAGACTAGACAGAAAAAAACCAAGCCCTACGATCATGACTCACAGGCATAACTATTTTCACCCGACTGAAAATAGATACCTTACTCAAAGAGAAGCTGCAGCCCTTCAAAGTTTCCCGAACGACTTTAAATTCTATGGAACACTTTCAGCTCAGTGGAGACAAATCGGTAATGCCGTTCCTCCTCTATTAGGAAAGGCCATCGGTGAAGCAGTTCTAGGTATGCATGCTGAAAAGTCTGCTTCTAAAAATGCTAAAATTTCTAAAGTGACTACTAAGGATTTAGTAATCAACGTAAGAAAGAAGGCCTTCGTTTATAAAGACCTGACTATTTCTTAAATTCTATCAAAAATGTTGTATGAGGAGCGCTATTATCAATAGCGAGACTTCCGCCGTGTGCTTCTAAGATCTTTCGGCATAGTGAAAGCCCAAGACCCGAACCTACACCTCTATCTTTAGTGGTGAAAAAAGCATTGAAGATTTTTTCCTGATAATCCTGGGGAATACCCAATCCAGAATCTTGAAAACGAATCACGTATTTAGAATCAGTTTCACTAACAGTGATCTCAATGGATTTTTCCTGAAGCTCACTGATGGCGTCGACTGAATTCGAAATAAGGTTCACGAACACTTGAAAGACTTGAGTAAAGTGGCAAGGGATTTCAATTTTATGGAGCTTGGGATCGAGGACAACTGACACCATATTTTCTTTTAATTTGTGCTCACAAATCACCAGAGCATCATCGATAATACTCCCAAGGTTTTCAGAGACGAAAGGTTCATCATTATCTTGTCTGATATAAACCTTGATCCCCTTAACAATTTTAGAAATCTTCTGCGAGCTCATTTCAATTTTACTTAAAAGATCGATGACCTCTTCATCCGTCACACGTTTTTTAATACGTCTGGCAGTCCCCTCAATCATCATCAGAGGGTTGTTGATGTCGTGGATGATTCCTGCAAACATCTCCCCTAGATTGGCCAGTTTTTCCGTGAACGAGACGTGGTCTTTTAAATTGGTCAGTTCAGTTATATCGACACCGATGACGACGGCCTTTTCTTTATCTTCTAATTTTGTTCCGGATACCAGATAAGTTCTGTCGACTCCGCTGATACGTGCTTCAAGCTCACGATAAACAGTATCGCTTTTTGAGCGGAAGAGTTCTGTGACGAATTCATAGAAAAAGCGCTCTTTCGTATGAAAGCCGATTGTTTTTCCAACGAAGTCGGCCGTGGTGACGTTGCAACTGTCGGCCAGAGCTTTGTTGACTCCGAAATAAGTCATATCGCTATTGACCCATGAAATAGTATTGGGGATGAGGTTGATGATAACGTTTAAGCGCTCATACTCTTTTTTAATTTCATTATGAGTCGAGCGCTCTTTTGTGAGAAGTTCATCAAAGGCCTTTGCAAGCTCGACCGTTGATAAGTTTTGATTCATCAAATTTTTAATTTCAAGATTATTGAATTTCATATGAATTCATTTTATCTCATGATCAAAAAAAATGATACCTAGTGAACTGCTTGAGCGTGATGGAGCTTGTAAAAGTAATTTCCCTGAGAAAGCAGCTCAGATAATGGCCCTTCTTCCACCAAGGCCCCCTGATTGAAAACCAGGATGCGGTCACACTGCTTAAGTGTCTCCAGCCTGTGAGCAATCATCAGGCACGTTCTTCCATCCATCATTTTCATGACGGCCTCATGAATGATTTCTTCGTAATGTGGGTCGATATTGGCCGTGGCCTCATCGAGAATGAGAATCGACGGGTTCTTTAAAAGAACGCGGGTAAGACTTACTAGTTGGCGTTGCCCGACACTAAGGTTGGTCCCACTTTCTAAAATATCCATATCAAGATTGAAGCCTTCTTTGGCCAGCGCTTTGACAAGGCCTGTGGTCTTAGCGGCATCAATTAAGTACTGGTCAGTTTGTGCTTCCTCACATGAAAGGTTCTCTCTCAAAGAGCCTTTGAAGATAATCGCATCTTGTGAAACGAAGCCAATTTTATCTCGAAGATTATGGCGGTCAAAATTTCGAATAGGTATGTCATCAATTAAAACTTCACCGCTTTGGTATTCATATAAACGAGACAGAAGAGCGACAGTTGAACTTTTTCCACAACCAGTCTTCCCTACAAGCCCAATTTTCTCACCAGCTTTAATATGGAAGTTCAGATCTTTTAGAACCCAATCACCTTCTCCATATTGCATGAACACGTTTTCAAACTTGATGTCACCATCAAGACTAGTCGTAATCATTTTACCGTTATTCTTTAAAACAGCGTCTTCCCCCGGCTCGTTTAAAAAACTCATCACGCGCTCAGTGCTGGTAAAAGCTTGTTGAACAACGTGGATTTCGCGGGATAAAAGCATCATCGGGTTAAAAAATCTTTCGTAGTAGCGAACAAACGACACGAAGAGACCAACTGAATAAACACCAGTCAAAACGCCGTGTCCTCCGTACCAGACTAATCCGATCAAAGGAATCGTCGCGCAGAAAGACACCAGAGGCATACTCCATGCAAACAACATGTTCCCTTTTAACTGAGCAAATAAATAGTCATCACATGTATGAGCGTATTTCGTCATCGACCATTTTTCCAGGCCGTAACTTCTAATCGTCTCCATACCATTTAAGTACTCAGAGAGTTTTGCATTGATGGCCGAAGAAAATTTTGAAACGCGACGGTTAGAATTTCTTAAAAAGTCTTTCGTTTTTAAAATAAGAATCAATGACGGAATAATTGATAACGTCATGACAGTCCCAAGCTTAAAATTGGAAATAATCATCGCGGCAACCGCAAGCATTGTCATCATCGAAGCAGAAATTAAATTCCCTAAACTCGATGTGAAAAATTCTTCAATTCCTTCAACGTCGTGAGTGACACGAGTGACGATTCGCCCCTGAGGTTGGCGGTCATAATACTGCATGGGAAGGTCTTGCAGTTTAGAAAAAAGACTTTTTCTCACATTGAAAATAACCTGAGAAGCAGAGACGGCAAGTCTCTTTCTTCCAGTCCAGATAAAAAAGATACTTCCGATTTCAAGTAAGACAATCGCCACCGAATAAATGATCGACATGCGCATGTCACGAATCATAAGTCCTTTCTCTAACAGATCCCCCATTAACTTTGATGAGTAGATCGCGAGAATTGAACTGATAAAAATTAAAGAGAGGGCAAATAGAATCTGTAAGCGAAAAGGTCTTGCGTATGAATAAAGAATTTTAAGCGAGCGGGTATCGGCCATCCCTTTTTCGCCTGTCATCGATTCATCCTGATCATCGGCCATCAAATAAGCTGTCTGATGCAAATACATCTGGTCCGGCAGTATGCGATTCGCGTTTTTCTTTTTGAATATAGATTTAAATTTTTTGACCATTAGTTTTGTGTCCTAAGTTCAAACGTGTGATTACAGTATTTCAAAGTCGACTTTCTATGGGCCACCCATACCAACGTAACATCTTTTAAATGCTGATCAAGATTTTTTAAGATGCGCTCTTCAGTGATAGTGTCCACCGCACTTAAGCAGTCATCTAAAAATAAAAGTTGAGGTTTGCGTGCCAGTGCGCGCGCCAGAGTCAGGCGTTGTTTCTGCCCACCTGAGAGGTTGATCCCCCACTCGCCTAACTGAGTTTCGAGTTTATTGGGAAAACCTTCTACGTCTTCTTTAAGACCTGCCAGATCGAGGTATTTCCAAACTTCTTCATCATTCATCTCTCTATCCATTGTCACGTTGACTTTAATAGAGTCAGCAAACAGGAATGCTTTTTGATGAACATGTCCGATGTAGTTTCTTAGATCGTGATGAGTGTAATCTGAAAAAGGTCTTCCAAAGAAATTAACCTCTCCACCATTATGTCTTTCAAGGCCAGTTAGGATGGAAACTAAAGTCGTTTTCCCCGATCCAATAGGGCCGGTAATGCCAAGGCGCTCACCTTTTTTAAGTTTGAAACTTAGATTTTGAAATAGAGGCAATGACTCTTTAAATGTAAAACTTAAATTCTTTACATCTAAAACTGCTTCTTCTGACTTCTCAACAATCGGATCCCCTTTTCTTAAAAGGAACTGCTCTTTTTCATGTTCATAAATTTCAGAAAGACGCTCAAGGGCCGTGAAGCCTTTTTTCCATTCTGAAATGATAAATCCTAATGACATTAATGGATCATGCAGAAGAAACATTAATCCTTGCATCGAGATAAATTCACCGACACTCATTTTACCGTTGAAGGTAAAATAAATCCCCATCACAAAAAGCACGACATAAGAAATAATCGCGGCCACGCCCATCACTGGAATATAAAGAAGAGAAATACCGATTCCAGTTAGTCTCTGACCACGATGAGTGTCAGCAACGTTCATTAAACGGCGTTCCCAAAATGGGCCAGTCTGAGTTAAGCGCTGAAGCTTAATTGTTGATACGGCCTGAGAAGATAAGTCGTTAAAGTGAGAAAGTGTATCTTGAATCTTTCGATACTGTTCAACTTCTCTTTTAGAGAGTTTTCTAACAAAGATTGGAACGAACAATAAAACCACGAATGACATTAAGGCCATTGGTATATGAATATTGGCCATGGTGATGAAAGTAAATAATCCCAAGAAGGCCACGTCGAATACGGCCACTAAAGTGAATCCAAAAATAAAACGCGCACTCAGAGTGTCTGAGGCCGATGCACTCATGAGTACACCTTTCGTAAATTTACGATCCAGGTCTTCTTTTTTAAAGAAGCGTACATGCTCCCATACATCTCGCCTTAAATCAGCGGCCGCATAGTGAGTCTGGCGTCCAAGAGTAATCCTCCACATAAAGCGGAAGATATTAATGAGAATTCTTGAAGCTGCTAAAACAATGAAGAGGTAAAGAAATGTTTCTTTATCAGTTTTCCCCGTCAGAATTTCCGGAACAGGTTTCTTGGCAAAAAAATCAACGATCCATCCGATATTTTTTGGTGCAAGAATTTGCATCAGGTTAGTCAGAAGAACAGCGAATGCTCCCCATGAGTAAGTGAGCCAACGGTCTTTTAGAAAAGACTTCCAGATGAAAAGTGCGTGGTCATGAAACTTCGTGTTTCTCATAAAATTTTATTTTTTTTGGTAAGGGTGAATTAGCTAATTTCTTTTGTTATCCATTCTTGAAACTCATTGAGGTAATCCTTAATCATCGGCAGATCTAAGGCCACTTTTTGAATTGCACTCTGGAAAGCATCCCTAGTATAAGAAATCTTGGTTAAAGAGGCCATAAGTTGTTCAATCATTTCAGGATGAAGTGAATCAGAAAAAATCTGTGCTTTTTCTACAACAGCTTTATGCACATCAAGGTGAACTTCCATCATTCCCCAATCAAAACGCTCGGTCATTTGGTGGTTAAATTGCGGGGCTTCACCAAAGCGCCAGTTCCAGTCACTCATTTTTTGGAAGTGCTCATTAAGCGCCGGAATCGTTTTTAAAAACTCGTGATCTAGGATTTCAATCGGACAAGTACTTCCGTAGAAATCAAAGAAGGATTCTATAATTCTTTCGCATAAAAGTTCGTGATTAATTTCCGTAGTTAAGTCTTGTAAATTCGCGACTCTCGCTCTGACAGAAGTAATTCCTTTAGACTGGAGCTTCTTAATATTAGGATTTAAATAAAGGCCCAATTGAGACATATCTGCATTGATTAAAAGTGTCCCGTGATGAAACGAGCGGTCTTTTGTTTCTTTAAATGCACTTCCGGAGATTTTCTTTTCGCCCTCGGCCGTATCAACTAAAATATCGTTACGCCCTGAAGGCGTCGCCTTTAAACCAAAAGTCGCTAGAGCATTTGTAATGATTTGATTGTTGGCCGATTTATCAAAAGTCAGTTTATCAGATAGAAAGGTAAAATTCGTATTTCCTAAATCGTGAAAGACTGCGCCGCCACCACTTTGTCTGCGGGCCAGCTTAATTCCATTTTCTTCCATTTTTTGAGTATTGCATTCTGTCCAAGGATTTTGAAAACGTCCGATAACAACAGTTTTATCGTTTCTCCAAAGGAAAAGCGTTTTTGTTTCAGGGTCCATGTCTCGGAATATAAAATCTTCAGTTGCTAAGTTAAACCAGGGATCAAAGGTCTCTGAGATCATAACTTTCAATTTCACTGGCCTCTTCGGCAGGTGTTTGGGGTTCGACATATTTCTCCCACGAAAAACGACTGTCTAGACTTGTGTAGTACTCTTCAGTTCCAATATATCCCCCTTGCTGCATTTTCAAAAGAATAGAATTGATAATTCTAGTCGCAAAAGGAGTTAATTCTTTCTTTCTGAATGACTGGGCATATCGTTTTGGGCTGGGCAGAAGCATCGCAAGGAACGCACTTTCACGAGCGTTTAAGTTTGCGGGGTCTTTCTTAAAATAATACCTGGCCGCATCTTTGATCCCATAGAGATTATCGCCATACTCAATAACATTTAGATAGGTTTCTAAAATTTTATCTTTTTCAACTTTGTCTTCAATCCACAAAGTCAGGGCCATCTCTTTCGATTTTCTCCACAGACTTCTATCCGATTGGAAATAAAGATTTTTTATCAATTGTTGAGTAATCGTTGAAGCTCCACGAACTTTTTTCTTTTTCTTTACGACACTATCGTTAATGGCATCCTGAAGCTCTTCAATGTCGTAACCAGGATGAGTATAAAACTTTCCATCTTCGCTGGAGATAATCGCACCACGCAGGCGCTTTGAAATTTTATTGAGTGGTACCCAGTCTCCAGGCATCGTCGTCACTTGTTTATAAGTGGCCTTCGAGTCTTTCACTTTTACTTCGAAATATGTTTGAGGAATTTTAGTAATGGAGTACATTGATCCCAAAAATGGCGACACCAAATGCAGAACATACAAAGCTAATAGTACCCACATGAGCAGAATGATCTTCCCAATGATGTTGAATACGAGTGGCCATCTCGGCTTTTTTGCAATGTCGTTCATGGGCAATAAATAGCAGAAAAGACACAAAAAGATGAGTAAGATTTTTGAAATTCTTCGTAAACGATAATTTTTACAGGTTCTCGTCTCTTTTTGGCCCTGCTTATGCTAAAAGGCCTTTAATTAAATGCTCTTATCCTGGATTAAAGATGAATAAAATAGTTTTAACTGCTGCACTTCTAACTATAACCCATATGGCATTCGCCTTTGATGCAACTTCAGAAACGATGGCCTCAATCTCAGAAGAGATATTCTTTACAACGGCCATCACTTCAGTGGGATCTGAAGCAACAAGTTTTTCAACTTCAGATGTTCAAAAAATAGAGGCCCGAAAAATTTTAAATGAAATTCAAGAATACAATCAAACGGGATCAATCACTGTTCTTGTTGCTGAGAAAATTGCCATCATTCAATCTAAAGATAACAGTCTTTCAATTGATGAATCGGTAGATGTTTTAATTAAAACTGCAGAAATAATTTTAGCGAAATAAAAAGATCTACTCAATCGTCTTGAGCATAACCCCTTCGTTTTTAACTGATTTTATATCAATTCCTCCAAAAAGAATTTTTGGCCTTAGATTCGCAAGATGAGTGGTTAATGTTTTATTTAAAACGACAATATCATTGCCCCAGACTTTTTCAATCAAGACTTCTCGCTCAATCAATGCGTCCGGCGAATCCATTAAAACTCTAAAAATTTTAAACTCGATAAGAGTAAAATCAACTTTCTTATCAGCTATAAAAATGTCCATCGTCGAGGTATTCATTTTTATATTTTTATAAGAAATAATATTGTCCTGAATATGTTGCACTTGGTTTCTTACACGCAAAAAAATCTCTTTCGAAGTCATTTGAGTATTGAGAAAATCAACAACACCTAACTCCAAAGATGAAATTCTGGTATTGAGATCATTATCAGCGCTAAAGATAATCGTTTTTGGAAGGACTCTTCCTACCTCTTTGGACTGTCTTAGAAAATCAATTCCACTAATGACTGGCATATGAATATCTAAAATCAATAAATCAATCTTTATCGTTTCAATGAACTTTAGGGCCTTTAACACATTACTTGCAAGGCTTACGTCAAAATCAGACATAAGGATCCCTTCCAGATAAGTTAATTGGTTTTTGCTGTCATCAACGATAAGAATTCTTGGCATAAAAAATCCTGAATTAATCAGTGATATTAATTTATATTTCTACAGTTTAAAAGGTATAAATTAAGCTTAAAAAAAATTGTACATCAACAGTGATTAAAAAATTATGAATCTCATTCAAAGTGAAATTAACGACATTCTAAAAGAACGATGGATTCCACGCCCAAGCGCCCGTGACGGAATCAATAATTTAATCCTTCAGTGCTTCATACTTTCTATAGTATTTATTGTCATCTACTGGGATTTTTACCAGTTTAATCAGCTAATAACTCCTCAATACATCGCTCTAAAAGGCATGACTGTCTTCGTATATGCTGTCTCAATCGTCGCAACATACTTTAAGAAGGCCATTAATTTCTGGCCAATTTTAGACATGATCATGATGCTCGTTTATGGTTTTTACGGAATGACGATGATTCATTTCACTTACTGCTTCAGTTTTTGGGAATTATATCTATGTATTAGTATTTTTTTTAACTTCTCAAGAAAAGTGTACATCCTGCTGATGACTGCCGGAATCATCACTAACTATTACGCGATTCTCCTGGCCTCAGAGCCCGAATACATCAAAGAAGGCATGAGCTTTAAGCCAGATATGCTCGCGGCCACTTATATTGTTTTTGCTCTTTCAAGTATCATATTTTTTGTTGTCACGAAGAAAAAACAGGCGTTATACGAAATGCAGGAGAGATTTGCCAATATTGGAAGACAATCCTCTTTTGTTTTTCATGAAATCAAAAAGCCAATTAATCGCTTAATAAATTCCTCTCCAATTCAGGATCAGGATTTAAAAAGAGTAAATAACATTATTTTGAATATTGAATTAATGTTAAGTAACTCCGAAGTTTTTGCTCATAGCTTTAAGCATTTTGAAGTTAAAGGCCTTTATGAAGAATTAGAAAAAAACTTTTGTGATTTTTTTGAATTGTATAATATTCATTTTGAATACGTTAACAACAGTACAATTCCATTTTTTGCCAATGAAGATTTAATATATCAGGTTTTAAATAACTTAACAGTTAATGCTATTGAGTCTATTTCTCAATCGACAAAATACAATAAAAAATCCGAGAAAATTAAAATCACCTCACGAAATATTGGGAAAAAATTTGAAATTAGTTTTAAAAATACAGGTTCCCCCATCCCAAAAGAATTTGAAAACAAAATTTTTGCTCCATTTATTTCTTCTAAAGAAAAGCAGTCTAACTCCGGCCTAGGACTTTCATTCTGCAAAAGTATTATTGAGGGGCATTTAGGAGAAATTAAGCTAATCAACCATAAAGACGGGCCGGAATTTATCATTACTATTTAATTTATTCGTTTTCGAGCAAAGGAAAAAAGCTTATCTGCAGCTCGTAGATTTGCTCAGGCCTTAGATTGTTTTTTACAATATAGTTTCCTAGAGTCCTTCTGAATTTTTTGATTCTATCTTTGATTTCAGGTAAAAGTTTTTCATCAACCTGAATCGTAATCGTACTGTGATCGCGTTTATGAATAGAAATTGTATCTATCTTCTCTGCACTTAGCTTAAGAACTTGTTTCTGCCTCTCTCTCATAGCAATTGAAGAAAAACTATAATCCAAAATGGCCGTGAACTCATCTACTCTATAGTAATTATCCTCTTCATCTATTCCCATTAATTTATTTTCAAGGAGTCTTGTGATCGCTTGTTTAATAAGAGTCACATCTTTTATGCCAAGTCGCTTAGCAATCCATTTAGGGTCTTTATTAAAATCCTCAAGAGAGCACATGTGCAAAATAGCGTAATGGTACCAATCAGCGATTAAATTGAATTTCTCCATCTCTATGGCGCTCATGCCACGGTGTTCGACGTTACGAATATTCCCCTGAATCTTCTTAAGCTGCAGAGAACTCAACATTTGAGTCATCTGACTTGGGCCTAAGTTTAACTTGTCGCCTATAACTTTAAAAATTTTGGGAGTAACTTTTGTTTGCCCAGAAAGAATTCGAGAGAGACTGGCCGGAGAAATACCTAAATAGTTAGCATAGGCCCTCAAAGAATATTTTGGATTGTTCTCTAATTTATTACTTAATTCTTGATTTATAATTTCAACAATATCTTTCATCAGCTAATGACCCATCAAAGAATAGTTAATAAGAAGTCCTACTTCTTAACTTCGCCTTATAATTCCCAACCATCTCTGAAGTCACAGCATAATTTGTATCTGTTCGTCCTAATAACGGTAAGTATTCATGCACCGACCATTTGTCACAATCCAAATAAATAACCTGATTTTTCTTATTCGGGAAATTTATACCATCTTTAAGCGATCCATCTAAAATCAATTTTTTTGAACAGATCACTTTGGAATTTTTGATCACTCCTCCATAAGCTTCACTCCAGCCATTTTTTACTTTTTTTGAGTTCTTATTATTAGAACTGCAAACAGCGGTATTGGCCGACAAGATAAGAATTAGGAAAATAACAGATTTGTATAATTTATTTTTTAAGTTCATTTATTCTTATGATAATGCAATACAGGTAAAAGAAAATCCAAATTACACAATCTCAAGAAGTAAGTGTTGCTCTTAAATTCCATAAACACAAGTATACCTAACAATCAAAAAACTCAACGATAAGTTTTCTTAGCTTATGGCCTTTTTCTCACCTGAGAAAGTATCTTCTGCTATACTTCGCCAAGCAATTTTTCAAGCAGTACAGATTAAAAAGTAAAAGACCTTCCAAAATTATTTTATAAACAGGTCCAATAATTCAGAGGATGTGCTATCTGAATTTTTTTATTATATAAGAAACGGAATAAGACAATTTAGGAGTCCGGAAATGAAAGTTTCATCAAATGAAAATTCAGCAGCAGCAAACTCATCAACAGATGTGCTATTAACACTGGCCCCTAGAACAGAGACCTTTTTGCTATACCAAAGAAAATCAAAGGCCCTTAAACTGGTTGCTGACTGCAAACAATATATTTCGTCAAAGAATGCAACAGAAGAGCTTCAGGAGCGTATAAATGCCCTTAAAGCACAAGATAGTGCCCTTTCAACAATGGAAACTATTGTCATATTACTTGACTATGCTGAGCGAGAAACGGTTGCCGTTGCTCAATTAGAAAAAGGTGAAGTCAGTTTTTTAACGAAATCAAAAAACTTCTTCCAGACCGTTTTTAATATCTTTGAATAAACGACTTGCAAACTACTGACTCTGACAAATCAGATAATGGAAAAGCACTTACAAAGATTGTAAACTGCCCTCTCCAAAGTACCCATCACGACTCTTTCGCCACATCCAATGGCAAAGACTTTGGATCAACATTTAAGATTTGACGATGAAGTTTAGTTGAAAATAAAAATGCCCTCTTTCGAGGGCATTTTTTATTTATACAAGTTGTTTAATTAATCGGATTAATTTGGAATCAAGCATTTCGTTTGTAGTAGCTATATCTTTCCCAATAAACTCTCTCACCTTCTTTAAACTTTCGGCATCACCGTTGGCCGCATTAATCATAATTTCTCTAGTGAAATCGTCCTTAGTAAGATTTCTTAGTACCTGGTCAATATAGGCTTCTAACTTTTTTCTGTACTCAAGTCTTACAGCTAAGGAAGCTTTATTATAAACATTAATGTTTTTAGCAATTCCATCAAGTGTCGCAAATTCATTAGGCATCGTTTCTCTTAAAAACTTCTCGGCCCTTAGAAGAGATTCTGAAGCAAGATAAACTTTATCAGACAGCTCTTGCTTCGTTACCATTTCTCCTTCAAGAGGAATTCCGTAACCACTTTTTGAAAGATCTGTGAAAGATTGAGCAAATGCTGCTCCTGTTTCTTTAATCATCTCTTTTATTTTTTCATCTTTCGAGTTCATAAACATATCTGCTGCTGCTTTTCTATATTTAAGCGACAGACTTCTCAGAATTTGTTGCTCCATTACTGAGAAAGATGATGCCGTCACATAACGATCTTTTAAAAGAGTCAGCTCAGTATTTGCATCGCTTTCAGGAACTTTTGTCTTTTGAAATTGATTAAAACGCACCATTCTTTGTGCTGCCGTACTTTCATCAATAAACTTTAAAACTGCATCTTTATTCGCCTTATCACTTTTTAATTTGTAACCATAAGCTTTATTGTATGCAAGAACGATCTGATCAGTTTTTGCTTTAAACATTTCCATTTTCTTCATGTCGTTCATGTCGACAAAATTGATCGCATCTAAATCTTCCAATACACCGTTTGGAGTGACTGACGATTTAATTTCTAGTTCATTACGATTAAGAGCTGATTTTAATAAGTCATAACTTTCTACTGCACAGTTATTGTTAATGAACTTATAAGCTCCTCTATAGTTCCAATGTTCTTCTTTTACTCTAGCGATGAAATCTTCACGCTCTAGTGTTGAAAGGTTAAGCGGATAAGACATGATATCTCTTAATTCATCACGGTTATACTCATCAAGAACGTCATTGAAGTTCAAAAGGAATAGAATTGATGGGTACCCGCCAGTTAATCCTTTCCAGTAATCAAGTTTTCCATCATCAACGTTCGCTCTATAACTTACTACCATGTGAAACAATTTATCCTGAAGACATTTTGGTCCAAATGGAGTTGCTGCGATTGTTCTATTTGTGATTGGATCGAAACGCTCTGGAGCACAGATGATAATTCTAAACATTGTGTGTCCGAAACCACTCATGATTCCTTTACCAGCAGAAGCTAGAAGGTAGTCAATTCTATAAACTCTTCTCGGGTCAAGTTCTGTTGGAACATACCCAACTTGAGAAGACAGCATGATAGTGTTACTTACTTTACAGTTTCTATTTGGATATGGATCAACGCCTAATAAACGTTTGTAGTAATCAAACATTGAAGGTTTTCTACACATGAACTCCGGGTCCATTGTGAAGTATTCCATGTTAACAGCAAATGATTCAGCGATATTTACAAGTTCGTAAGCATCAGCAGATCTCATCGCCTGGATGTTCTTGCTTTTTACTTTCATTAAACCTTTTTTAAATCCCGCACGTCTGATGAATTCCATTGAGTTTGAAATTTTTCCACTGTTAAAATCGTAAGCGTGAGTTAACTCATGCACAATTGTCGCAATGGCCTGCTCATATAAAGACTTATGTTGGCAATTAATACGCTTTGAACTGTCTTTTCCTTTAGCTAGTTCAGAAAGAACCGCTGTATTGATTGTCAGGGAATTTCCCATCTGTTGGTACATACCGTAGATAAAAGGTTTCTTCTTATCTTTAGATGCATCTATTGAATCCTTAGTATGGGCATCTGTTGTCGCACACACTTCATCTGGAATCACTTTATGGTCAGATAATTTTGCAATCTTGATTTCAATATTTTTTGGAAGATTGGCCTTTAGTTTTGCTGGTAATAACTCTGCCACTTCTTCCATGGCAACTTCCATAACCTTTTTATCAGCGTCTTTAACGGCACTAGAATACTTAAGACTTAAGTCATGAGCATACGAGTTAGAACCAAACGCTAAATTGACTAAAAAGAAGCTTAAAAGCATTGCTTTCATGATTACTCCAGGATTATTGAATCATGGAAGTAATTGCATTAAGAGTGCCAAAAACGGCCTTTTGATAATCAGGGATTAGAAAGACCTTAGTGTCTAAACTTTTGACGGCCCTATTAAAGTGTCGATGAATTAGGCGAAAGCTTTAACGATATTCTGGTGGTGTTTTAAGAAGGAAAAGTACAATTGTGGGGTGATAAAATACTTCACAAACAGGGTATTTAGGAGCCCTCTTTTGTAGACGATATCTATGGATCTTTTAACGTGTGTTGATTGTCCGTCAGGAGTTAAAATCCAGTCTTCTTTGAAGGCAATAATGGGAGTCGCAAGCTTCGATTTAAATCCAATCATCTGGAAATTATCCAGATAAAGAGAGTATCTACTTCCAAAATCTAAAATCACCGTGCGAGCATCATGAGAACTTCCATCAGTATTAGAAACTGCATCAATTGTTCCGACTTTTCTCACGCTATCGCTTGAAACAACATTCTTAATTCCGGGAATAAGAAAACATCCTGTGTATAAAACCATATTTTCAGGTCTTGCTACAAAAGTAAAAAGCTCCTTTGCCTCAATGGGCAAAGTGAAATTCATAATGAATGAAGTTTCTTGGTTTTTCATAATCTCTTTTTTAATTCTTCCAACACTTCGGCATGATTTTCAAAAACCTTTACCCCCGACCCAATATCGGGGTGAGTGAGGTCGTAGTTACCACGAATTAAAAAAGTCATAGGTCTCTTGAACGATCCATCAGTTTCAAAAATATCAGTGGCCTTATCGCCTACCATAAATGATTTTTCCAGATCGATATTGTGCTTTTTTTGTGCGGACAGAAGCATTCCCGGACGAGGCTTGCGGTCGATGCTGTCCATTTCGGCACAGTAGAACCAGTCGTCTATATGCAGACCCTTTTTCGTTAAATGCTCTTCCATTTGCTTGTGAAGTAAATGAACATCTTCTCTCGTATACATCCCACGGTGAATCCCCGATTGGTTTGTAAGAATAATCACTTTATATCCGCGGTCATTGGCCATTTTAATGATTTCAAAAATCTCTTCCATCCAGACCAGGTCGTCCCATTTATAAACGTAACCCTTATCAAGATTTAATATTCCGTCGCGGTCGAGAAATAGGGCCTTATTCATCACTTGCTCCTTTCATTTTTATCGAGCAGTTGATTTTATAAGCTGCAGTCGTAAATTTATTCATTGGCTTCACTCTAATCTGGAGGACAAACTTTTTAAAAGCTATATCGAACGAACTCGCTCCAGAGTTTAGCTCTTTCACCACAATCTCAGCTGGGTCATTACTAAAAAGATCGCCATGGGCCTTAATTAAAATATCTTTTAACTGCGCATTCTGGTGGAAACAATGAACCTGAATAATATCAGGATTTCCAAATCCACAAAGTGCATGCAGAGATTGATAGAATTTTTGTGGATCGGATTTATGAAGGGCACCTAAGAACTCACGAACCTTTTGGGCCACGCGAGAATAGTTTAGGTAAACCACTTCTTTCATTTCATCAGGAAGCTCTCCTGGAAGCTCTGTATAGCTCTGACTCCAGCGTGCATCGAAACTCCCCTTAAACTCCTGATCAATCATCGTATAAAGCTTGTGGCCCATCATATGAAATGATTCATCGACTTCGAGGTTCAATTTTTTCTGAAAGACGGCCGCTTCCGGACCTAGCGTTGTAAAATACTTTTCAATGAAGCTTTTAATCCCGGCACTTTTTGTATTCGTATAACTGTGATCTTTTGTAAGTTTTAAACTGATAAAATATTTTTTAGAACTTCCGTCTTCTAATTCTTCGATCGCCACGATATCTGTTTCATTCCAGACAGAGTTATCATTAGTCGCCACCATCTTTCCGATTACCGAAAAACTGAAATGGGATTTATTTTTAAAAAGTGGATGATTTTCTAATTTTTCGGCCACACTGTTGGCCAGAATCGGAAGATTTTTAAGAAGATCTGAGTCAAATTCGCGGATCGTCTCTTCATAAAACTGTAAGCGCCCGCGAAAATCGCGAGGAAGGCTTATTAAAAAGAGGTCTTCTTTCTTAAAGCGGCGTGAAAGCGATTGTGCAACGAGGAATTCGAAGAGATTCCCCTTACATTCATTTAATAATGACTCGATTTGCAGCTGATTGTTAGGATCAATTTTTTTCATCACAAAATTCTTTTCAAACGGTTCATTCTTTATATAGACTATTACAAATCCAAAAAACGAGTACTTTTTATGCTTAAAAAATAGCATAACAAGACTTAACAAGGAAGAAAATGGCTTCATTTCCTTCATTACTTGAAAGTATCGACGATCTTTCCCTAGAACAGATCGAAGTACTTGTCTCTCGTTCCCAGCATTTCAAAAACAATCCACAGCTATCTCCTTTTAATACGACTCCCAAACCCATCATTGCCACTTCATTTTTAGAAAACTCGACTAGAACTAAACATTCTTTCGCTGTTGCTATCAGAAGATTAGGCGGGCTTTATTTAGACTTTAATGCAGAAACATCAAGTTTAAAAAAGGGCGAGAGCTTAGAAGAAACATTCCTGACTCTTTTTTACCAAGGGGTCAACCTTTGCGTTTTCAGATCGAGTGTCTCAAATCAATTAGCGCAGTTTAAAGACGCCCCTCCTATTAAGTTAGTTAATGGTGGCGACGGTGTGAATGAACACCCTTCTCAGGCCCTTTTAGACCTCTTCACGCTATTAGAATTGTCTCCCGATCTAGAAGGAAAAACCATTTCCATTATCGGCGACAATATTCACTCCCGTGTGGCCCATTCTTTAATGAAGCTTCTTCCACAATATGGAATGAAAATTATTTTAAGTGGCCCAAAAGAATTTTTACCAGACGCTTCGACCTTGCCTCCTAATGTTGAACTTTCAACAAACAGAGATGAAACCGTTAAGAGAAGCGACTTTATTTATCTTTTGAGAATTCAAAAAGAGCGTCACGCCGATTCAAATAATTCAGATGACCACTACCTTGAAACTAATGGTGTGAGTTTAGACCTATTAAAAAAATTAAATAAGCTTGTACCAGTTCTGCATCCAGGCCCTGCCAATATTGGCGTGGAACTAGACCAGGCACTGATAAAATCGTCTTTATATAAAGGCTACCTGCAAGTTGAAAATTCAATCCCTATGAGAATGGCCATTATTGAGGCCATGCTATTAAATAACGATTCAAACATTGGAAGAATTAATGGAGAGAAGTTTTAATCTCAAACTAAAAAAATCGAAGGCCTATCTTCACTTTGAGGACGGGACGTCTTTTAAAGGTTACGTGAATAGAGATGAAACTGATGCCGAACTAACAACAGGAATTTGGGGAGAGGCAGCTTTCACCACAGGAATGAGCGGTTATCAGGAAACAATGACTGACCCTTCCTTTCTCGGTCAGCATATTATCTTCACCAACGCTCACATCGGAAATTACGCTGTAGATGAGAGAATCATGCAGTCGAAAAAATCACATGCGACTTGCCTCATCGCCAGAAATTTTTCACACAACGACTTCTTAGACAATATTGATATCCCACTTTTTTCAGGTGCGGATACAAGAAAGCTGGTTCGTTACTTAACCAGTAAAAAATCATCATCACATAAATCTGTTCTAACATTTAGTGCGACAACTCCGAATAAAGAAGCTTTCAATAAAGCTCGTCTTCTAACAGATGATCTTCCACTAGTTTCTCAAAAAGATGCCATCGTTCATATCCCGGGTGAAAACCCAATCGTTCTTATGAACTACGGGATTAAAGAAGCGATCATCACTCAGTTAATGGATCTAAAAGTTCCACTAGTGAGTCTTCCCCACAATGCCACTGTCGATACAATTAAAAAATATAATCCAAGACTGATTTTCTTATCGAATGGTCCTGGAGATCCAAGAAACTTCACGCAAGAAATTGCCGTTGTAAAAGATATTTTAACTCTGAACATTCCAGTTCGCGCGATCTGCTTAGGTCACCAGCTGATTGCTTTAGCTTTAGGAATAAAAATCCTAAAACTTCCTTTTGGACAACGTGGTGCCAACCATCCGGTTATCGACCATATCACTAATAAAATTGTGATCACGTCTCAAAACCATGGTTATGCGATTGATACAGAATCATTTCACCAAATGCGTGTAGAGAACTCTCTTAAAAAAGAGCTTTTCGTTCAACACACATCTTTATTCGATGACTCGATTGAAGGGATCGCAAGTTCTGATCACTTTTTAAAATCAGTGCAGTTTCACCCTGAAGCAAATCCAGGGCCTCATGATGCTCATGAATTCTTTCTGGAAGTGCGTGAGTTTTTAAAATCAAAGAGTCATGCTCCAATTGATACAAAAAAACTTTTCCCATTCAATAAACTTTCAAACCGTCTTAAGAAAGAAACTCCTTATAAGAGAATCCTTCTGATCGGCTCAGGCCCAATTAAAATTGGTCAGGCCTCTGAGTTCGACTACTCTGGAACTCAAGCACTAAAATCTCTTAAGGAAGAAGGAATTGATGTTGTCCTGCTGAATTCAAACCCAGCGACAATTATGACTGACCCTGAAATGTGTACGCGCACTTATATTGAGCCCATCACTAAAGAGACCATTAAAAAAATCATCATTAAAGAAAAAGTCGATGCCGTTTTATCAACAATGGGTGGGCAGACTGCACTTAACCTTTGTGTTGAACTAGAAGAAGAGAACTTCTTAAAAGAACACAACGTAGCTCTACTTGGAGCAAACGTTGATACAATTAAAAAGACTGAAGACCGTGCTCTTTTTGCAAAAGAACTAGATAAGCTTGGATACCAGACAGGCAAACGTTTTACAGCTAATAGCGAAGCTGAAGCTCTAAAAATGGCCACAGATCTTGTAGAATTCCCTCTTATCATCAGACGCGATTTCGCTCTTGGTGGAAAAGGTGCGGCCCTTGTTTATAATACAAAAGAATTAAAAGAAGTTTTTACTTCAGATATCAAATTTCCGGTAACAATGGAGAAATCCCTTGTTGGCCAAAAAGAGATTGAACTTGAAGTCATGGTCGACTGTGAACGTAACGGTGTCATCATCTGTTCGATTGAAAACGTCGATCCTTGTGGTGTGCATACGGGAGATTCAATTACGGTTGCTCCAGCAATGACGATCAGTGATCGTTGTATGCAACAGCTTCGTACAATGACTCTGACAATTGCCAAACATATGGGAGTTGTCGCTGGTGGAGCAAATGTTCAGTTCGCCATCAATCCAGACAATGAAGATGACATTACTGTTATTGAAATGAACCCACGTGTTTCAAGATCGTCTGCCCTTGCTTCAAAAGCAACCGGCTACCCGATTGCGAAAATCTCAGCTCTTCTTTCTATTGGATACACTCTTTCAGAAATTTTAAACGATATTACGAAAGCATCTCCCGTAGCATTCGAGCCAACACTGGACTACGTTGCTTTAAAAATTCCAATATTCCCTTTCAATAAATTCCCAAGTTCTTCTCAAACTCTTGGACCTCAGATGAGATCAGTTGGAGAAGTTTTAGCTCTTGGTGGAAGTTTTAATGAAGCTTTCTTAAAAGCACTACGCGCTCTGGAAATGGGACTTGAAGTTCCATCATTATCACAATTAAAAAATGCACCGGTTGAATTAAACCGCGAGTATCTGGTAAAGAGACTAAGCACGGCCAATGAACTCTCTCTGCTAACAGTTCTTGAAGCTCTTCGCTTCGGAATGACAAAACAAGAGATCTTCGACATTACAAAAATCACTCACTGGTTTATCGACCAGATGATTTTACTAGTTGAAGCTGAAAAGAAATTAAAACACGACGTTGCTACTTCTCATGCTCATAAAGACATGAACATGGAGCGCGAAGAATTTGTTGATTACAAAAAACTTGGATTCTCTGATAAGCATCTAGCTTTCATGATGAACAGATCTCAAAAAGAAATTTTAGAGTACCGCTTCAAGCACAACATCTTCCCAGTTTATAAAGCCGTTGATACTTGCTCGGGAGAATTCCCAGTTGAAACTCCTTACTTCTACTCTACTTATGCGGAAGAAAACGAAGCTGAATCTCTTTCTCTAAAAGGGAAATCAGTAGCGATTTTAGGATCAGGCCCAAATAGAATCGGCCAGGGAATTGAGTTCGACTACTCTTGTGTAAAATCTTGCGAGAGACTAAAAGAAAAAGGTATTCAGTCCATCATGATCAATTCAAACCCTGAAACGGTTTCAACTGACTATGATAGCTCGAACAGACTTTATTTATCGCCACTATACTCTGAAGATTTATTCGATATCTTAATTAACGAAAAACCTTTTGGTGTTATCGCTTCTTTCTCAGGTCAAACAGGGATTCAATTAAGAGAGCATCTAGAAAGAAGTTTCCGTCAGGACTTCTTCAAAATTAATTTCCTTGGACCTACTTGGAATGTTTTAGAGTTAACTGAAGATAGAAAACTCTTCAGCGAGATCACAAGAAAAACTCAATTATCTCAAACTCAAGCAAGAGAAGTTTCAGGTCACAAAGAATTAGTGAATGCCATGGTTGATATCGGCTTTCCTGTTATCATCAGACCAAGTTATGTTATCGGTGGTGAATCGATGTACATTTTCTACGGACACGATGACTTAAACCAATTGCCACAAGCTTTTAAAGATCAGCTGCAAAACTCAAATACAGTTTTCCAGGTTGAAAACTATCTTGAAAACGCAATTGAATACGATGTGGATTTAGTCCGCGATCAATTTGGAAACTTCTGTTTTACGGTTTGTGAGCATATCGAATTTGCCGGAGTCCACTCAGGTGACTCGGGAATGATCACTCCTCCTGTTGTTTTAACTCAGAAAAATTTTAATGAGCTAAAATCTATTTCATTTGCTCTAGCTAATGAATTGGGAATCGTGGGACCGATTAACTTCCAGTACGCGATCAAAGACGGAAAAATTTATTGTATCGAAGCTAATCCAAGAGGATCGAGAACTCTTCCGTTCTTAAGTAAGGCCTATAATATTTCTCTTCCAAAGATTGCCACAGATGCGATGCTTGGAGATAAGATCGATGCCCTTGAGCAACCAATTACCGGTTACTTCTCGGTAAAACAATCGACTTTCCCATTCGACAGATTCATTCAGGACAATATTTTACTCGGGCCTAAAATGAGATCGACTGGTGAGACGATGGGAATTGACCGCGATAAAGAAGCGGCCATTTTAAAATCTTATCAAGGGAACTACCCGAATATTTCAAAGAAAGGAAAAATCCTTTTAAGTCTTGCAGACCAAACGAAAGAAATGATTCTTCCATACTTGAAGTCCCTTCATAGAATTGGGTTTAAGTTTATCGCGACATCTGGAACTTGTGACTATATTAAAAAACAAGGGATTCCTTGTGAACTGGTTAACAAACTTGATGAAGAAGGGTTAACGATTCTTGAGGCCTTAAAAGATGAAAATATGAAAATGGTTTTCAATACTCCACAAAACCAAGGGCAGTCGCAAAATGATGGAGAGCATATTAGAAACTCTGCTATCCAATACGCGATCCCATGTTTTACTCGCCCTGAGAATATCAAGGCCGTGGTTGAAGCATTGATTGGAACGAACGATATGGAAATCATCCCTCTTGCACTACAGGAAATGAAACACTAATGAGCTTAGATAGAATTATTGTGGCCCTTGATCAAATGTCTATTGAAGAGATTGATGTCTTTTTAAAACAAAAAGATAACACTCTCCCATTTGTAAAAATTGGATTAGAGCTCTTTGTAAAACATGGGCCGGAATTAGTTCATCGTATTCACAATGATTATAAGAAAAAGATTTTTCTGGATTTAAAGCTTCATGATATTCCGGTGACGGTGGCTAAGGCGATTTCTTCTTTGAAGGGATTGCCGATAGATTTTTTAACTGTTCACTTGAGTGGTGGTGAGGCGATGTTGAAAGCAGCTGTCGCGGAAGCAAGAGTGAGCATTCCTGATTGTAAATTATTAGGAGTGAGTTTTTTAACGAGCCTTGAAACAACAGACTTAGAAGATCTATTTGGAATTGAAGATACTGATGAAGCTTTCTTGAGATTGTTTAAAGTGGCCTCAATTTCTGGGATTGATGGAGTTGTCTCTTCTCCGCTGGAAGTTTCGCTACTGAAAAAGCATTTTCCGAATTTGCTTTCAGTTACACCAGGAATTCGTTTTAGAGATGAGATTGATTCGAATGTAGTCCAAGATCAAAAAAGAGTGATGGATCCTGAGCAGGCGTTTGATGAAGGTTCAGACTATTTGGTCATGGGACGCTCGCTCACTAAAACAGATCGTTTTAGTGAACGAATAAAATCACTTCAAGAATAAATTACTTATCCCAGTAAGCATCTTCCAAACTCTCTTCACGATTCGGAAGGCCCTTAATCAGCCTCGGTGAATTCTGCTTTAAAACCTCAAAGCTCGCTCTATTACAATACTTACTCACCTGATGAATCGACGAATACGTTAAGTAACGAGTGTTATGCTTAGGCGAATTAGGACTCACCTGACGGTGATAAGTATTCGAAGCGATATCATGCAACAGCGCCGACAAAGCAGCATCCCCTGCACCATTCGTATTTTTAATTAACCCTGGTCCACCCATATAAGGATTAATGTGAGTGTAAATTTTAAAAGGTGCTTTCGCATCTGCTTTTAAAATCGCACGCGAGTATTCATACTTGTTGTATTCAGGAAGTGATTTCGAGTGAATTAAATCTTTCGTCTCACGTTTAAAGTCTTCATCAGAGTAAGCAGCAACATATAAACCACGAGGGCCTACAGTTAATAAAACCATGTCTGTGTATTCAAGAACTTTTTCACAAGCTAGTAATGGATCAGTCTCTCCAACAAGTGCCTGAGCTTCTTCTTCGTTCATCGCACACAATGAAACATTTTCTTTAATGAAGTCGATGAAGAATTCTCTCTTAGATGAAATAAGTGAACTTGTTCCCAATGATAAAACCACTGGCACATTGTATTTCTTAGCGTACTCACAAGCTTTTAAGTTTGCTTTATACATCGAAGAGTTTTCATCACGAAGTGAATATGCAGAAACTAAGACAAGCGATGATGACTTGATCACTTCTTCTGGAATGTAGTCTGGAGACAACTCATTCATGATCCCTTTACCAATTAAAAACGATCTTTCACGATCAGGAGTCAGAAGGCAAAGTGCTCTTCCCATCGGCCCTTCAACTGGTTTTAAAAAAGAGAAATCGACGAATGAATTTGTAGTACAGATATATTTGAAAGCGTAGTCACCTACAGAAATGTTTTTTGAAATAGCACCAAGAGCCACTGAGCGAGAGTCTGATAGAACACTGAAGTTATGAAGTGTATTCCCAATGGCCCCACCAGCATACTCTCCAACAATGGCCTTCTCGATTTTTAATTCTCGATAAATTTCTTCAACTATTGCGTCGTCCAGGACCATCGACTCGCCTTTAGCGATTTTATATTTATCCAGGAACTCGAAAGTGACGTTAGCTTCGATATCAACGATCAATTGATCCAGACCAACGATATAAACTGAGCCTCTTTCTGAGAAATCCGGATCGAAAGGAATACGACCTGAATCAGTGACTGGGAAGTAATGTTTCGTTTTTCTTTTGCCTGGAAATTTCAAGGAATACCCCTTACAATTTATTTAATGCGAAAAATTAAAAATATACTGGTCATATTAGGACTTCTTTCATCATTCGTCACTATGGCGGCCGACAATTCCGTTATAAATGAATACGGCAAAGTGAATCTGGCCGGCAAGACTTATACTGCAAGGATTATAAGCCCAAAAGCAGTGGTTTATGCTGATGAAAACATGTTGTCTCCACTTGGGTATATAGCTAACGGCAAAGCAATTGTTGTTGGAAACCCGAGAAGAATGAACAGAGACCTGGTACCGACAGTGATATACGGTCGCCTGGCCTTTATCGAAATCAAAGATATCCGTTACGAAGACACGGCCGATGAAGAGTACAATGCCAGACGTGGGGCCCCGAGAGAGCACAATTTTGATATCACCATTCAAAAGCCTGAAGAGCGTCTTTCGGAAAACAACTCGGTTTTTTTCAGCCTTCATACTTATGGAGCTGGCGACGAAGTTAAAAATGCATTTGTTAATATTCAGGATGCTGAAGTTACAAATTTCAGCGGATTCCAATTTCAATTCATTCACCGCAAGCCTCAGTCACGCTTTTTTTGGGGCGCTAACTTTGACTACAGTGGAGTTTCAACGGCAGACATGAAGTTTAATTATTTTATGTTCGGTCCGGTTTTCGGATTCACGCCTATTAGAAATCCATTATTCTTTATCGATGTTTATGGCTCGCTGGATTTATCCGTGAATACAGAATTCGACATTGCCAATAACTATGAAAATGAACCGTCGGGATTTGTCTGGGGTCCTCAGCTCAACGCTCGTATCATGTTTTTCCCTCAAGCAAAATACCATGTCTTTGGTGGAGTTGGTCTTCGTAAATACTCTGTCAGCAATCTGGAAGTACTAAAAGATTTAAACGATAACGAGATTGATGGAATAAAAAGCATCACTAGTGCTCAGGTCTTTATTGGTGTTGGAATGGAATTTAGATAATTATTCGATCGAGAGAGCTTTCTCTTTATCGTCTGAATTAATCTTATTGTCTTTGGCCTTTTGCAGATTGAATTTAATCTTATCTTCCGGAGAGCCAAACTGCCCTTCGAAATTGGCCGCTTTTCTCTCGGTCTCTTTTTTAACTTCCGCTTCAAGATCCTCAGAAATTCTTCGCTTTAATGTTTCGGCCGGTGTTTCACTTAGAAAACCGCTGGCCGTCGACAAGCTCGATCCAAATTTTTTGTAAGCGTATTCGTAAAAAGGCTTCAGGTATTTTAAGTTTAATTTACCACGCTCTAAAAAGAGAATAATCACTCGGATGTAATCCTTATTCTCAGGGTCGTGAGACCACGCTGAATAAAGATATGTCATCCCTTGCTGATCAATACGCTGCCCATAAGGAATTTGCTTATAACTGGCGTAAATTGAGATCGCAGAGTCTGTGCTGGTCGACTTATATTGAATCTCTCTGATAAACTTGGCCCTGAAATTCATGGCCGAAATATCTGACGCCCGAGTTCTGATCACTAAAGGGTAAACCAGACCTTCATGAGTAATATAAAGTCTTTCAACTAAAATCTTTGGGTCATCACTTGGCAGTTTTACTATCCCCATGTTTTTTTCTTTGTAATAAGAAAATCCCTGAGTGTTGCTCGGTAAAACATAACGGCGGTTATAAAGAATATAAAGATTATAAACCAGGTCTTTGTAACTCACTTTACGAAGAGTCTTAAGCGATTCAAAAAAGCTCTCGCCTTCATTTGAAGGAAGAGAAAGTTGCTTTTGAAATAAATCACCCCAGATTTCATCACCGGATTTTCTTGAAATATAATTTTTAAAAATCGGCAGAATAAAAAGTTTCTGATCACCGGAAGTGGTTTCTAATTTATAAGTCTTCTCCAGCATAAAACTAAAGAGCTCAGCATTTTTACCGTTTTGAAAACGTGCACCCAAACGCGGGCCACTCGATTCAATTTTGATGGTTGGGATAAGTGAAAACAATAAATGGTTCATCGGCATCGGCAGTTCAAAATGATAAAAATGAAATGTCTTATAAAGGCCTTCATCATCCATTCTGCTAGGCCTTTTTATATCGACAATTTTACCATCATAGAAAACCGATTTAGTCGGGTCCATTTGCAGGAAACGAGTGTTCACCCCTTCAGTAAGGGTTAAGGTATAGATGTGATATGGAGCTATCACAACGAGAAACCCGGCCCCTATAATGAGTGCGAGGGTAATGATCAAGTAAACAAACTTTCTTAACATAAAAGCTTATCGGCCCATTGGGAATATAAGTTAAGGTCCTGGGATCAGTAAATCTGCATTTTTTGCTAAACTATTTGAAATAATGATCCGAAAAGACAGGTGTACAAATAGGCGAACCTTGAGAAAAGGTGGGTAAAATTATGAAAAAACTAATAGCTCTTATGGCACTCTTAATGATCACTACTGCATGTGACTCTCCGAGATCACAACGTTCAATGATAAGTTCAAGCTCTAACGGTAACGGTCTGACGAGTGGAAATGGAACTGACTTTGGTACTGGAAATACTATTCCGGACACCACAACGACGACACCTTCAAACATTCCAGCAGACGCTACTCACTGTAAATTTTCAACTGATGGGATCAACGGATTTGCTACGACAAGTGCACATCTTGGATCATATACACTTTGCCAAAGTAGCACAGATAAAACTGTTTTCTACGCTCAATTTAAAACTCCACCAGTCGGAGCTAACGGTGACGTAAGTATTTGCTTCATTCCACACACAACAAGTGGATCGAATTCAATCTACGTTGGTAACCCAATGTGCGGAACTTTTACAGATCCAAAATCTGTTAAGAAAATTACTTTCGTAAAATACACGCAGTACTCTAGCGCTTTAATTAACAACGTTATGTTCTTTAAAGACACTTACTACTACTACCCAATGTACGGTAAAAACGTGATGACTTTAGATGCTTACAAAGACTGTATGGCGAGACTTGCTCTTGGTGTTTCAACATACTGTAACTCTTTCAAGTCAGTAAACCAGTACGTTCTTCAATCTTTTTAATCTAATTTAATTTTTTAGGGGGCCTGATAATCTTGTGCCCCCTCTAAATTCCTGGCACATTTCCATATCAATCGTCGGCAACGCAAGAATCGGATAAACATTCACATTCTCAGCTTCCATAATGCGCTTTAAACAAGTCACAATATAATAGAAAGTTTCACGGCCTCTGGAAAATGCTTTGATGTAGGTGAATATCATATCGCCTTCTTTATCTTTCTTTTCAAAAACCTCATCAGGAGAATCCAATGTTTCCTGGAAACATGATTCATAACCTGTGTAGTCTTCAAAAGGGATATCATCGTCTTTTCTATTCATGAGAATTTCAGCAAGCAAGTTGGATTTTTTACTTTCCAAGAGCTGGATAAAAATCATGTCTTCATCTTCGTCATGCTCGTCCACATTCACCTCGTCAGCTTCAAGCTCAACGCTGATTTCCTCGTCTTCTTCAACTTCAGTCCTTGCCCAGTCCATCACCAGTTCACCATAACGAAATTCTGTTATAAGGGCCTGTGACTTCGTTCTGGTAGCAAGAAAAACAAAGGACGCTTCTTTGCGGTACACGCTGGCAACAACGATGACCGAAAAATCAGTATAGTGCTTTATAAAATTATAAAATGTTTCATGGAGTTCATTAGTCTGGCGAAAAATTTCACTGGGATTTTCCAACACTGCTTCAACGACATCTGCTTCGATAATAGTTCCCGGAGGAAGCTCACTTTCGATATTGTGTTTGCGTCTCAGCGAATGCTCGATCATTTCATAGTGTTTGATCAGAGGAAAATAGAAATCCTCGATACACTCTTCAGAGCAAAATCCTTTATGAGAGTATTCGTCTATAAAAAGCAGGTCATCAAGATGATCCATGACCTTTTTACATTCAGAACAAAAATAAATCGGCGAGTTTAAACTTTTCACTTAGATAGTAATATTTAATCCCGCAAAAAGTGAGTTCGTATAAGCACCATGAAGGTCAAAAACTTTCGATGCTTGCAGATTGGCCTCTTCTTTTGCTTTTTTCATTCTAAAACGGGCCCCTAATTCAAGGTTTACGGCCGGAGCTAATCCCAGATTTAGTTTTGGAGATAATGTTGAAAAACTTACTTTTTCTTTTAAACGATTGGTACGAGTTTGATCACTGGCAGCTGCAATTGAAAAGTTCTCTGCTTCAACTTCAAACTGAATATCTTCAGAAACCATCCAGCCACCACTGATTGTCAGACGACTAACATTCCCGATAGCATTTTCATCACTCTTTTTTGGAGTTCCTACAAGAGTCATATCGTACCCGATACCAACACCGAAAGTTCCAAATCTTTTTGTCGTTTCAGCTCCAACCACTTTATCTGTACGAGAGCTTCCTAAAGTTGAATTTGATGAGAGCTTAACTCCCCCGTAAATATCAAGTTTTGCTTCTTCACTTGGACTCCCAAAACGAAGCCAGTTAAATCCTAAAATTAATTTTGGGTTACCACTTGATGAGCCTTCGTCACCTTTAGCATTCCAGTAAGAAGCATCTAAGAAAACATTCACTGGAGTTTGAACGTGAGCATTCATATTAAGAACGCCGTATTTATTACTGCCAATTTCCATTGATTCGTAATTTGTGGCGAATGAAAAATCTGATTTCCACGTCAGGCCTCTTCCACTGCTAGAGTTAGATGGTGCCGACATTTTTTGCATACTCTTATTAGATGGAGCTTTTTCTTCTGAGCCGCCGACTGTATTTGAATAATCAACTAGTGCATGAGCGCTTGGGATAAAACATGCTGAGATAAGTGCGCATGAAAATAGTAGAGACTTCGACATATAACCATCCTGGTAATTTTTTGCCTCAATTCTTAAGGCAAAATGTTCACACCTGATCATTATACAACAAAAGTCGTTCATTAAAAGAGACTATTTTATAAGGAAAATTAATCCGAGTAAAAAAGACCGATATCTAACCCCTGATTAAATAAAGGGGCCTGTAATTTCGGTAATAGTTACCCTCTCCTAAAAAGTTCATACAATCACTTAACATAAGAGAGTACTCGCTCATCAAGAGTGATTCCATCTAATCAGGAGGATTGTTTGGATATTTCTTATAGACCTGAAGAATCAATGAAGGCCTTAATCCAATTGGGGACAACTGGGCACTTCCCTCTCTTTCACGAAGTTTGGCTAAGCGATCCGGAAATTAAAGAAAAGAGATTTCAAAAAATTACAGGTCAAGAAAGAGCTCGAGCAAAAAAACTATTTCAACAAGTTTCAAAACACCGTCAACTAGAACACAAAAAAACTGTGCTTCTATCGATGACAGATGACGATAGAAAACTCTTCGTTAAAGCTTTCTTTAAACTAGTCGAAGGAAAAATCCTCGATCAGAAAATGGAACTTCATTAAAAAATGAATAAGGCACTTTTAATATTGATGACTCTAGTGACGACGCCGGTTTTCGGCGAGTACAGAGTCTATCAATATTATGTCAGATCAAAGGTGCAAAACATAAATCCTCCCAACGCTCAGGTCGTCACTTCAACACTAAACCCTATCAGCTATGCTGCTTATAACGGTGGGAAACTCTCAGTGGAAGTGAATCTATTGCGCTCATGGGTTTGCATGGGAAATACTTCTCATAAAGACGTGTGCAGTATCAGCGAAGGAAAAGAATTGGAAGGAGCTACTCAATGAAAGTCGGAACAAGTGCCGAGGCATTAGCTTTTAAAGAAAATGAAGATCTTTATAAGAGAATGAATAAAAGTATTGAAAAAAAGATCGAGTCTAAGCAACAAGAGATTAAAAACCTTGATACGCTTTATGATAAAAAGATCGAAATCGCCCGCGTAGAAGGTGAAGATCAGTACATCCAAGCTCTGGATCGCAATAATCAAAGAATGATCAGCGACTCTGGTGTCTATGAAGACAAAATCAAAGGGTACCAAGATAAATTAAAACAGGTTCAAAACACGGTTGCTAAAGAAGAATTAAATCTTAAAACCAGTGAAAAACAAAAGCTGACTGACTTAAAAGCTCAGCTTGAAGAAAATTTCGAAGAACAATACAGCAACACGCAGGAAAATCAGCGTGCGATCGCTGAGTCTACTCAGGCCGCAGTGAAAGAAATCACGGCCAAATCAAAATCTGAAAAAACTATTCTGGAAGGCAATGCTCAGTATGAAATCAACGCTCTTGCCAGCGGATTCAACCAGAAAGCTGCCGACAGTGAAAAAGACTTCCGTACAAAACTAGATAGCGATGTCCGTATTCATAATGCTGAAGTTAATACTCAAAAAGAAGAATTAAAAAAACTCATGACTATGGATATGGAAAAAAATAAGCGCTTAAGCAATGAGCAAAACCGTGTGAATCAGGATCAGTTAACATATCAGGAAACTCACCAAAAAGACATGCTTGCTCAAAGAGAAAAAGACTTTAAGGTGCGCTATGAAAACATGGTAAAAGAGCACGATACAATCTTAAAAACTTTATCGGCGAAGTTTGAAGCAGACGCTCAAAGGGTGACAGCTTCAACATCGACAGACAAAAAAATTCTTAACGATAAAGCGACAGATCCTTTTTATAGAGTGGATAAATTAAATCCCAAACTGACGGAAGATTTAAAAACTGTCACTGTGTCGGTTCCAGTGGCCGAGTATGAAAAAGAAAACATTCATCTTTCGACTCAAGGCCGCTCGGTTAAGATTACACTTTCAAGAAAGTACACTGATTCATTAAATGGTGAAGATGGAAGTCTTAATCGCTCAACGAGAAGCGAGCTCTTCAGTAAAGAACTGAACACAGTAGATCTTTTAAGCCCAAAAAACATCACTCAAAACTACAGTGATGGAATCCTGACTTTCAAAATCAATAAAGCATAAAAATTAAGGGGCCCTTACGTATCCGAAGGGCCGGCCTTGCTATCAATTTGGTGGAAATGCACGCGGTCAGCTTGCACGATGTCTCTTAGTTCATCGCCCATGATGCGCATTTTTTTCGGGTGTAGATAAACGTAGAAATCGATATGGCGTTTGTTTGATTCCTTATCGATAATCTGCTCGTGAAGTTCATCAATTCTATCAGTCGTATTAAAAACGATTTCTTTAACCAGATTTTTAATATCACCGTGAGAAAGAATTTCAATGTGGTAGTACTTGTGATTTTTTGTCGACTCGAACCCTTGGTAGATTGGCCCCAGAAGTTTTAAAACCGACAAAATCGTAATTGTAAAAATTGTCGCGATAACTGGAAACCCATATCCAATCGTCATCCCGATTGACGCCACAACCCAAATAGTCGCCGCAGTCGTTAAACCGATAATGTTTCCTTTATCCTTCATGATCGCACCGGCACCAAGAAAACCGATCCCCGATACAATCTGTGCTGGAATTCTGGCCGAGTCATACTCAATTCCGCCGCCCTGGACGTGCCCAAGCATCGAAATCGCCGTATACAGCGTCGCTCCTAAACAGATAAGAACGTTGGTCTTAATCCCCGCGTTTTTCATCTTCTGTTCGCGGTCATAACCAACTAAACTTCCCAGGACAAGTCCTGTGACAATCTTAATTCCCATTCCCAGGTAGACGTCGACGTTGCCTAAATATTCAATGTAGACGGTCTGAGTAACATGATCCATTCGCAATTATCCTTTTTAACTATTCTTTAATTCTGCTATACTTCCAGTAAGAGAGCAATACAGTTTATGAAAAGACCTCACCTCGTCCATTTTTTAGCAATAGTCACTGATGATTCAATCAACATCAAGGCGTCTATTACTATGAAAGAGAATCTGATGGCACAAAACCTTGATCTCGATATTCCCACTCCCAAATTTCCCATTCAGGCCTTACGTCTTTTGAACGCTTACCAATTCACTATGAAAATAATTGGGGTATCAAAGGATCAAAAAGAAATTTATAAAAAATCATTTGAGTCTGACTCTTTCGGAAATTTCAATTTTAAGATCCCACTTACCAAAGACCGGGAGTCTATCGAAATTCTTCAGCTTTATGAAACAAAAAAGAAGCCAGGATTAGAATTACATCTGGGAACCTATATCCCGCTTCGTATTTTCTCTCCGAAAAAAATTATTATCTGTGATTTTGATAAGACGTTAGTTGATACAAAATACTCTACGACAAAAGAAGTTTACAGATCCCTTACCAGATCAATGGAAGAAAACCCTACCGTTATGAGCAGCGTGGAGATTCTTCACCGCTACATCAAACGTGGCCATCACCCCTTTATTCTTTCGGCCTCACCGCACTTCTATGAAGACTCGATGAGAGACTGGCTTTATAAGAATAATATTTTTTCGGCAGGTATTTTTTTAAAAGACTACCGCCATTTCTTTTCATTCCTGGATGGTGAACTCACAACCAAAGACTTAAAGCTACAAGGCCTTTATAAACTTAATCACCTTCTGGATATTCTCCTGATGACAGGAATCCCTGATGAGTTAGTTCTTATGGGAGATAACTTCGAATCAGACCCGGCCATCTATCTGACTCTGACAAAAATCTTAAGAGAAGATATCGACCCATGGGTTGTATGGAATGATATTAAAGAGCAGGATATTTTTCAGCTTAAGAAGAAACAGAACTCACAATTCTTAAATAAAATTTATCAGCTCGACAATTTACTGACTCGTAAGAGAAAAGAAAGTTTCGGCAAAAAAATCTCGATTAAAATTTATATCAGAAAACGTTTCAAAGAAGATGTTCTGATTGCTCCACAATCATTTGAGAAGCAAAAGAAGTATTTAGACATGGTTGAAATGTACGATGGGCTCTACCAGAAAGAATTCGAAAAAATGATGGAAGAGCGTCACGCAAAAAGTGTAAAAGGTGCAGATAGCACAATATAACCCAGACTCAAGTACAATCCGTTTCTATGGAATTTCTGTGCTTGTTCTTTATTCCCTTTAAACATTCCCGATGTAAGTGGTAGTGCAGTAAAATCATATTTGATAATTTCTAAATAGACTCTTGTTACGGCCGCAATTAGAAGAAAGATATTCAACCACTGATTGCTTCCACTACCAACATCATTTACAATATCAAACATAATCACTCCTCATAATGGATAAAAATCCCCATGGATCTTATTACTCTGATCGGCGATATTGACGAAAACTTTTACCAATTGGGACTCAAGGACCGTGAAGCCGGAAAACTTGTCCACCACGACGTAAAGATGATGCTTCGAACTCCCTGGAAACCGGCGAATATGGTGATTCAGGAAGTGGGAAAGGCCGTCATTAAAAATTCCATGCTCAAAAAACCAGATAATTTCCGTCACCTAAAGTCTTATGCTGAAGGACTGGGATTACCACTTGAAGAATGTGCTTACACAATGCTGATTCCCGAACTCGTCAGCTGCATGAGTAAGTGGGCCCCTGGATTTATGAAAGGAAACTTAGGCTGCTCGAGCTTTATGATGAGAAATGAAATAGGAGAAGTGGTTCACGGACGCATCCTCGACTTCCCTTTACAAGGCTCTTTTGACACTTATGAACGTGCGATCTCTTACGACGTTACAGGAATGCCCAGGACGCTTGGATTTGGCTCTGTAGGGATTCCTTACCCTTCAATCACGCTGATGACAGAAGATGGCCTGACGATCGCTCTTCACCAGAAATTTACCAATGTCTTTAACACCCAAGGGCTCTCGATCTTTGAATATATTTTCAAACTGATCCAGACGGCCAATGATAAAAAATCAATTATCGAATTCGTCAAAGCTCATCAGACCATTACGACCTGGTGTCTTTACATGACTTTTAAAAACGGTGATGTTTTGGCGTGTGACTTAAGCGGTGATACTCCCTACATCAATGAACTGCAGGTTCCGGAAACAGGAATTCTTTATTTCTGTAATCACCTCGAAGATAAATCCATCAATCAAAGACAATTTCTTCCATTAGGATTTGATCAATACAATCTCATGAGAGAAGAAATCGCGACGAAAAAAATCATGAATTTGATGAACAAGAAAAAGACTCAACCAACCAGTCTCGAACTTCTTCATATGATGACCACTCCCCTTGATCAAAAAATCAAAAGTGATGATTTAAAAGATTTTAAACTAGATAACATCACTCTTAGCAGCCTAAGTGCAATGACTATGAACCCGACAGCAAAAAGTGCATTGTTCATGGGTGGCCCTGCTCCGAAAATATATAAAGACGAAGTCATCGAAATCAGCAATGCCTTCTCACGTGCGACTCAAGCTCCCGTGAAAACCAAAAAGATGCCAAGCTTTGATCCTGAGTACCACGAAGGTCTCCACGCAATGATGGAGGCCCAAAAAGGTTTTGACGCTCACGACTCATCTAAGATTTATCATAATCTGCAAATGGCCATTGACCACCTAGACAATTACCCGGAAAAAAAGATTGCTGAGTTCTATTTCTTAATCGCTCAGTATTTATATGAAAGTCACACCCAAGTGCTGGCAAATCTTTTAAACGAATTTAAAAACTTTGAAGATAAACTACCGCCTTATTTAAACGATCACTGCCTACTATTTATTGGAAGGCTGGAGCGCATTTTAAAAATGCCTCCTAGCATGGAAGAAGACAAGATTGAGACAAAAAAACTACGCGAACTTTATCAACGCGAGTTAAAAATCCCTCGTGCGGTTTTCCATATTTCTAACAAAGGGATGATTGTGCCAAGAATTGATATTCTGGATATTATTTATATCATGACGGCCTAGAATCTCTAGGCTACTCTCTCCTTTATGGAAAAAACAACAACACCATTAGAATTTTGGTCACAAGTCTGGGATGAAGGAACAATCAGATTCCATCAGAATAATTATAATTCTGAGATGGTTAAATACTTTAAGGATATTGACCTCAAAGGTAAGTCTGTTCTTATTCCTCTTGCTGGAAAAACCAAAGACATTCTTTTTTTCTTAGAAAAAGGTGCTCATGTGACGGCCATTGAATTTTGGGAACCTGCTGTCATCAGCTTTTTTGAAGAAAACAATATCCCTTATAAAAAACACGGCTACAGCTTTTTTGCAGATAACTTAACTTTTCATGCGATGGATTTTTTTAATTTCACGACAGAAAAACCTTTTGATGTTTTATTTGATCGCGCCAGCCAGGTCGTTTTTAATAGGGCCGACAGACCTCGCTACTATGAACATATTTCAAAGCTGATTAATCAACGCTCAATCCTACTTTTATTTTCAATCGATCATAACGGATCATTTGATTACGGTCCTCCTCATAAAATCCCTAAAGCTGAAATCATCACTGCTTATAAAAAAATGGGAATCACTCTCCATACCAATTCAGAAAACATTGAAGTCGCAACCAGTGATAAAATGCAGGCCCAAGGAATTATGTCTCTCACTGCTTTTACTTTAATTAATGTTAATTCTTAAGAAAAACCTGACATGATCATAACTTGAGTCCGATTTGTTTTAATGGCATAAACCATGAAAACTAACAGGAGATTCAACATGAAATCACTTCTTGCCCTGACACTCGCAGTTACTTCATTCACTACATTTGCTTTTGATAGAAGCACAACCCTAGACCTGACTAACGTTTACGGAAACAATAATGCTGGCCTATACGATGTTATAGTTGAGTTCGCACCTAAAACCACTCTAAGCGAAAGCTCATTAACAGAAGAATTGGTATATGATGACGGATACGTTAATTGCAAAACATCAGCTTCATTTGATATTGGCGAAATGAGATTAACACTTATTACTAAAAAAGATGGATACACTAAGAGCTACACTAAAAAGGTAGTTGCGACAGTGACTCAAACTTCACCTTCTGAAAAATGTATTGCGACTCTGGAAACTCTTTCTGGAGCACAAGTGACTTACTCATCGCTGGGAATAAACTCAATCACACTTCCAGTTAAGGCACCACTAAACTATAAAAAAGTAGAGGCCAACCTTGCTCCATTTTCAGGATTTCTGAGATTAAATACAGAAATTAAAACTGTAAATGGAAAGCTGGTAGTTAATCCATCTGATTTATTAACTGAAGCAAATGTTTTAGAATTAAATGCTAACCACGCTAACCTTTCTTACTATGTACAAGCTACAGGTGAAGCAGGGTCATTGTCTCTTGCAAGCGGATTAGCTCCATTAGAATAATTTTTGAAATGGCCTCTCGCAAGGGAGGTCTCCTCTTATATAAGGCCTGGAGCAACGGCCAGATAAAATTTCCCTAAATAACATTCAAAGGGAATTAAGATGACCACGTCATACTTTATCTCTCCCATATGAAGGGATGGAATCACCATTTCCAGATTAAGCCCGTCATCTGAGAATTTCTTTTTACACTGTCCATAAATAATATTGGCAAGCTCGCTGGCGAAATCTTTATTGTCGTTGGTAATCTCGGTTTGTTTCTCCATGACTACTTTTTCATAAAGATTCAAAAATGTACTCGCAGGAAAAGCGATGTAATAACTTCCTTTAAAATAAGCTGAAGAAATTAAAATTTTAGATGATATTGCAATATCTAACGGCTCTTTAAGAGTCGCCATTAATTTAGGCTTCGAAGATTTTAAGTCCTGAATGTCGGCCATCTCAACCATAACTTTTTTTGTGGCCGTAATAAAAACATTCACGAACTCTAAATCAATATTAAGTGGATCTTTAGAAACTTTTCCGTGTGCCGATGACTCAACTTTGCCAAGAACGGCAATTTGAATTTTCTTTACTAAATCCCCGACATCTAATGGTGTATGAAGAATAAGGAGTTTCTCCAGAGGGAATTCTGCTGTAATCTCTGCCAGCATTTCGTAGTCGTCTGAAGCTAGAAAAATAGTGATTTCACTTCCGTCTTTTTCTTTGAGCATAGAAAAAAATCTCAAAATAAAAAAGACATCCTTCTTACCAATATTGGTATTCATGTACATGCATTTCATTTTATTTTGAGCAGTGATCTCTGCAAAATTCTGGCGCCCACTTAAAGTAAATGTGACAATTTTTTTCGAAGCAAAGGTGACTTCGCTCTTGATAAAATCCCTGTCCTTAACAGAATTATCTATGATCAATACATTTCTGCTAAATTCCATAATGGATATTATCCTCTAGTAATCACTATGCTCCCAACAATATTCTATCGGCGATTCAAGTGATTAAATGAAGAGGTTGAATATTCAAGCTTTCTCAATTCTGGCCAATTAAAAGCTTAAGATCTCTATTTGAGCTGGGATTGCAAAATGCCTTGAATCGATTGCACTGAATAATTGAGTCCTTGAATTTGAGTGCGGATTGACTCAATGTCTTCGTTCTTAAGGGCAGTAAAATCTGCTTTTAGTTTATCTAACTCTCCTGGAGCGATCTCTTTTGGAGGAGCACTTTTCTCACCAAGCTTAGTCCTAAGCTCTTTAATGTCTGTCTCTTTAATTTGGGCCACCACTTTTTCCAAAGCGTTCACTTTAATGGCCGTTGCGTCGACTTTAGCCTCAATATTTTGAAGGGTCCCGGAAAGCGTCGCCAGATACTGCTCAATCACCCCTATGCGCTCTAATTTGTTGATTCCGGTATTATCCGTACTTTTATAAAGTGCGACCTCTGCGCTGCACAATCCACTAAGAGTAAGTCCGAACACTAAAATTAGCTTTTTCACTCTCGAAATCTCCTAAACAACTGTACTTGCTACCTATAAAAAATACCATTTTTTCAAAAAAAGCCCTACAAAATTAATTCCTGACTAACCAAATCTAATATTCTATGTTAGCTTGCCCTCATCATTTTTTAATATAAACAGTTGATTTCTTTGTTAGGGAGATTTTATGAAAATCCTGAAAAGACCATTATTAGGCCTATTACTTGTTGCTGTATCTGCCACATCTTTTGCTGAAGATAAGCTAGGAACAAGAGACAACCCAGTTAAAATTTTCTTCACGCCTTCTGTTGATGCCAACACAATCGCTACAAACTCGACAAGCTTTTTAAAATTCATGGAAAAAGAAACTGGATTTTACTTCAAGTCTGGAATTCCTTCTAACTACGTTGCCGTTGTAGAAGCATTCGGATCAAACAGAGCTGACGTTGCTGTTATGAACTCATTTGGTTATTTAATGGCCAACGCAAAATACGGAGCAGAAGCAAAACTTAAAGCTCTTCGCCACGGAAAAGACTACTACGCTGGAGCAATCTACGTTTCAGAAAAATCAGGAATCAAATCTGTTAAAGACCTAGCTGGAAAGAAATTCGCTTTCACAGACTCATCTTCAACATCAGGTTACCTATACCCTCTAAAAATCTTTAAAGATGAAAAAGTAAAACTAGGTAACACTATGTTTGCTATCAAGCACGACAACGTTATCACTATGATCTACCAAGGTCAGGTTGATGCTGGAGCTGCTTTCTACTCTGACGCTTTCGATGGAAAAATCAAAGACGCTAGAGAGAGAGTTATGACTCAATTCCCGGACGTTGAGAAAAAAGTTAAGGTTCTAAAAGTTACGGAAAAAATCCCTAACGATCCATTCGTATTCAGAAAAGGTATGGACCCGGCAGCTGTTGATAAAATCATCGTTGCTCTTAAAAAATACCTGGCAACTGAAGAAGGTAAAACAGTATTTAAAAACATCTACGCTATCGACGGTGTTGTTCCTGCTACAAACAAGGACTACGACTCTCTGAGAGCAGTTATTAAAGCTGTTGGTGTTGATGTTGGAACGCTTGTTAAATAAGAATTTTTTTAGTTAATTTTTTATAGGAATAGATGCGTATGTTAGAAATTAAAAATCTAGAAAAGGTTTATCCGAACGGACACCACGCTTTAAAGAATATTTCTTTTAGCGTCCCTCAAGGGGAATTTTTAGTGATCATCGGTTTATCAGGTTCTGGTAAGTCGACAATGCTTAGATGTGTAAACCGCCTTCACGATCCAACTTCTGGGGAAATCAATTTCCACGGAACGGACACGACGAAGTTAAAAGGAAAAGCTCTAAGAAAAATCAGATCTGAAATCGGAATGATCTTCCAGCATTTCAATTTAATTCCTAGAAAAACAGTTATGGAAAATGTTCTGTCGGGAAATCTTTCTCGCACAGGAATCTTAGCTTCAATCTTCGGAATCCATACTGCAGAAACAAAGGCCCTGGCACAAAAGTACATTGAGATCGTAGGTCTTAAAGGAAAAGAAAGAAACCGCGCTGACAACCTTTCAGGAGGCCAGCAGCAACGTGTTTCGATCGCACGTGCTCTTATGCAAAACCCTAAAATTTTACTAGCTGATGAACCAGTTGCTTCACTAGATCCAGCTACGTCTCACTCAGTTATGCAGTACCTGAAAAAAGTTAACGAAGAATTAGGTGTAACAGTTATCTGTAACCTTCACTTCCTTTCTCTGGTTCGCCAATACGCTCACCGTGTAGTTGCTCTTAAAGCTGGAAAACTTATCTATGATGGTAAGCCACTTGAGATCAACGAAGAATGGTTCAAGACTATTTATGGTGAAGACGCAGTAGAAGTAACCATTAACTAATTTAATAATTTTCGAGATATAAAAAAATGAAACAACTGACTAATAAAAAACCAAACAAATACGTACAAGGCTTTAAGGCCTATGTACTAGATACGCTTTCATGGGCGTACCTGGCGCTTATCGCTTATAAAGTTATCTATGAAAAAATCATTATCGACGAAAGATATCCTGAGTTCTCATGGAACCAGCCACTTCTTTCTCTTTATGTCGGTCTAGCGATTGCTGCCGTATTATTTTTCACAAAGTTCTCACTTGGACGCGGACTATTCGGTCTCATTAAGTACGACGAAAACGAAAGCCCTGCTTCTCAACCATTTGCTTGGCTTGGGTACCTTCTAATCGCTCTAACTTTTGTAACAGGTTTCTACGCTTCACAAATTTCAGTAAAAGAATTCTTTTCTGAAAGTGGACTTGAAGGAGCAAAGAGAATCTTTAAAGCACTATTCACTCCGAACTGGGGAATCTTTGAAGAAGGTCTATTTGCTGCAATCGAAACGATCTACATGGCATTCATTGCAACGGCTGTAGCGATTCCTATCGCTTTCGTTCTTGGATTCTTTGCTGCTAGAAACTTAATGAATGGAAGCAAAATTGCTTTCACTATTTATAACGTTTTAAGAGCATTCTTAAACATCTCTCGTTCAATCGAGCCACTAGTTTGGGCCATTATCTTCTCAGTATGGGTTGGTATCGGACCTTTCTCTGGTATGCTTGCTCTTTGTATCCACTCAATTGCTTCACTTACTAAGCAGTACTCTGAGCAAATTGAATCAATCGACGACGGGCCAATCGAAGCTATTACGGCAACTGGAGCTCATCCAATTCAAATCGTATGGTTCGGGGTTGTACCTCAAATCGTTCTTCCATACCTTTCGTACACGATCTACCGTTGGGATATCAACGTACGTATGGCGACTGTCATCGGTCTTGTTGGTGGTGGTGGTATCGGTAACCTTCTAATGCAATACCAAGGTCAGGCACGTTGGAATGAAGTTGGAATGCTGGTTATCTTAATTGCAGCTATCGTTTGGACGATGGACTGGGCCTCATCTAAATTAAGAGAAGCACTGAAATAATTTAAAATAAAAAAAAGCCTCCATTACGGAGGCTTTTTTTTAAGCTTTTTTAAGTGTAAAAACAAACTGCGTATTCGGACTTTCTTTATTGTACTCAAGATGTCCGTCGTGTTCTTCAATAATGTTCTTCGAAATACTTAAACCCAACCCCGTCCCCTTGTTCACTCCTTTCGTCGTAAAAAATGGGTGCATGATTTTTTCTTGTAAGTCAGGAGGAATCCCCTTTCCGCAATCTGTTATATAAAAATAAACTTTATCGTCTTTTTCCTTAACCTCAACTCTTATCCACTTATCCGGTAAACCTGTGACGGCATCAACAGCATTTCCAATAATGTTAACCAGAACCTGAGAGATTTGAACTTCACGTCCAATGGCCTGTAAACCTGGATCGGGAATCACAACATCAAATCTAATATCATGGCTTCTGACTTTCATCTCAACCAGCATCTTCACATCTTCAATCATACTCGAAATGGAGAAGGCCACCAGTGGATCAGCATGCCCATCACGCGAAAGAGACTTTAAGCCCTTAATGATTTTCCCGATTCTCTTCACCATCTGCTGAACTTTATCTATCGAATGAGATACATCTTCAGGAAGACCAGATTGCAGTCTTTTCAACTTCGCAGCATGAAGATCGATAACTGTTAATGGATTGTTAATTTCGTGAGCGACATCAGCGGCCATTTCACCAACAGCGGCCAGACGGGCAGTGTTCAAATTCTTCATCATCTGTTCTTCGAGCTCAGCCGTACGGTGTTGAACCAGTTTTTCCAGATCATTGGTATAAAACATAATATCTTTATTTCTTTTTTCAATAACAGAAGCGGCCTGGTTTAAGGCCCGTGAAATTGAGTCCAGCTCCCTGGGGAGATTGGCCAGCTCATGCTGAGTATAATTTTCTTCTTCAATGTGATGAACATGAGTCAAAATTTTGGTGAGTGGCACAGTCAACGTTTTATTAATGTAGTAACTGGCCAGTTTAGAAATGATGATCATTAAAATAGTCATCGCAATGATGATAATAATAAACTGGTCTCTGAAGGCCTTGATGTAACCATAATTCGTCATCGCAACGGAGATCATTCCAATTTTTCTGTCATCTTTATAAATGTCGATGACTCTCGTTTTAGTGAAAGGCAAAGAGGCCGTACGGAAGTAATCGCTTTTTTTATCCTGAGTCTTTTCAAAAAGAGTTTCATTCGTTGTTGTTTCAACTTTTAAGGCACTCACATAAGTATACTTGGCGTCACCCAGAAGCGAATTTCCAATTTCATTAATTTGATATTGATCGTAAGTCCAGATAGGAACAGCAAAAGCTTTCTGAATGAAATTTGATTTTTCCTGCAATTCATTGTCTAAAAATTTATTTCCGAAGGAAACAATCGTAAGATAAACAATTCCAGTCACAATAATCAACGTTCCCGCAATTAAGGCGATGGTCGAAACCGTGAGACGTTTAGCAAGGCTAGGCTGATTTGTATTATTCATCAATGAGCCATCCTAGCATCGTTATCTCTTTCTAAATGTAAACCAATGCTTCTAACCAATTAGATCCTCATTTTTGCAGACAGTAGAAAAAGATGCTGAAAAACTGACTAAAAAAGTTGTCATAAGGCCTTTGTTATTAAACAATTATCCTAATAATTTTTAATCATCGTCAACCAATGAGGGTTTATGAAGACCATTCTTTTTCTCGCCGTACTGGCAATATTCCCACAGACATCATTCGCTAAAAACTTCGTCTACTGTTCAGAAGGTTCGCCAAGTTCTTTTAACCCACAACTTGTCACTGATGGTACATCTATTACGGCTACCTCAGCAAACATTTATAATCGTTTGGTTGAGTTTGAGGCCGGTGGCACTAGAATTGTTCCAGGTCTTGCGACGTCATGGGAAATTTCAAAAGATAAAAAAACCTACACTTTTACACTAAGAAAAGGTGTTAAGTTTCATACTACAAAATACTTTACTCCGACACGTGATTTTAATGCTGACGACGTTGTTTTTTCATTTGATAGACAACGTTTAACAAGTCACCCTTACCACAACGTGAGTGGTGGAAAGTACGAGTACTTTGATGGTATGGAAATGGGTACTCTTATGAAAGAGATCAAGGTTCTAGATCCGTACAAGATTCAGATCACCCTTGCTCAACCTGATGCTCCATTTTTAGCAAACATGGCCATGAGTTTCATGAGTATTCTTTCTAAGGAATACGCGGATAAACTAACGGCCGCGAATAAAAAAGCAGATATGGATAACTTCCCGATTGGTACTGGTGCTTACCAGTTTATCTCTTATCAAAAAGATAGTGTGATTCGTTATGAAGAGCACAAAGGATATTGGGGGAAAAAAGGAAATGTTGATAAATTAATTTTCGCTATTACTCCTGATGCAAACGTTCGTACGCAAAAATTAAAAACTGGTGAATGCCAGTTTGCAAGTGAACCAAGCCCGGCCGACATCCCAGAAATGCAAAAGAATCCAAAGCTAACCGTTATTTCAGACGCAGGTCTTAATATTGGTTTTCTTGCTATGAACGTTACAAAAAAACCTTTTAACAACGTTTTAGTAAGACAAGCTATCAGCCACGCACTTGATAAAAAAACTTACATTGCTGCAATTTATATGGGAAATGCCACAATTGCAAAAAACTTAATCCCCCCAACTGTATGGTCATATAACAATGCCATTGTTGACTACGATTACAATATTGCAAAAGCAAAAGAGCTTCTAAAGAAAGCTGGCTTCCCTAATGGATTTGAAACAGAAATGTGGACTCTTCCAGTTGCTCGTCCTTATAACCCAAATGGAAAAAAGATGGGTGAACTTATGCAAGCTGACCTTGCTAAGATTGGCATCAAAGTAAAACTTATTTCTTATGACTGGCCGACGTATTTAGAAAAATCAAAAACAGGTGCTCATTCACTAATTCAATTTGGGTGGAACGGAGACAACGGTGACCCGGATAACTTCTTTAACGTTCTCCTTAGCTGCTCAGCTGTGAAGGCCGGAAGTAACTACGCTCGTTGGTGTAATGACAAGTTCAATAAACTTATCCTGGACGCAAAAACAGCGACAGATATCAAAACACGCACGAAACTTTATGAACAAGCTCAAGTAGTGATCCATGATGAAGCACCAGTTGTAAACATTGCTCACTCAAAAGCATTCAAGGCCATGGCAAAAAATATTAAAGGTTATAAGATCGATCCTCTAGGATTAGATTATTTAACAAATGTAGTGGTTGAATAAAGCTCGATGAAATATATCTTAAAAAAATTATTGGATATGATCCCGACCATGATCGGGATCAGTCTGGTTTGTTTCTTCATGATTCGTATGATCCCGGGAGATCCTGTACTTAACCTTATTGGTGAGCGCGGTGCTGATCCTGCACGCTATCTTGAAATGAAGAAATCTCTAGGCCTTGATCTTCCTATTACAGAACAATACTGGGTTTATATCAAAAAGACTCTTCAAGGAGATCTTGGAAACTCGATCATTTCAAACAACACTGTCTGGAGTGAATTCACTGAGCGTTTTCCCGCGACAGTAGAGCTTGGTATGGTGGGATTATTTTTCGCCATCGTCATCGGAATCCCATTGGGGATCTTTGCGGCCATTAAAAGAAACAGCTTCTTTGATTATTTTTTAATGAGCTCATCTTTAATCGGTTACTCAATGCCGATTTTCTGGTGGGGTTTAATTCTTATTTTAGTTTTCTCGGTAAAACTTGGAATCACTCCGGTTTCCGGAAGAATTGATTTCATCTACGACATTCCGACTTTCACAGGTCTTTATATCATCGATACTCTTCGCCCTGCAGTTGTTTCAAGCGAAGGGTTCGCTCCTTTTATCAGCGCTCTTAAACATCTTATCCTGCCTTCGCTTGCCCTGGGGACTATTCCTCTGGCCGTTATCGCACGTATGACAAGATCGAGCATGCTGGAAGTTTTAAACGAAGATTATATGAGAACGGCCAGAGCAAAAGGTATGAGTCGAAAGCGTGTGATCTTTATTCACGCTCTAAGAAATGCCCTTGTCCCGATTGTGACAACCATCGCTCTTTTATTCGGATCCATTATCACCGGTGCGATTTTAACTGAAACCATTTTCAGCTGGCCTGGAATTGGTAAGTGGATCGTGGCCAGTATCACGGCCCGTGACTATCCGGTCATTCAAGGCGGAGTTTTAATTATTTCTTTCATCATCGTTTTGACTAACGTGTTAGTAGACGTGATTTATTATTTCCTCAACCCAAAGATGAGGTCATAAATGAGAGTCTTTTTAAAAGAATTATTTTTTGAACTCAAAAAAAATAAAGGGTCAATGATTGGAGTGATCATCATTATCCTGGCAACCATCATCGCCATTTTTGCGCCTTTGATTGCCCCTCACGATCCTACTCATATTTATACAGAATACCTTCGTTTGCCTCCAAGTTTTACGGTTGGTGGAAACCCTCAGTTCTTTTTTGGAACTGATGACTTAGGTCGCGATCTGATGAGCCGTTTAATTTATGGTTCACAAGTTTCACTCTCTGTAGGTTTTGCTGTTGTTGTCATCTCACTTGTTATTGGAACATTCATGGGTGTGATCGCCGGCTACTACGGTGGTTTTATCGACAAAACGGTTATGAGAATCACTGATCTCATCATGTCTCTTCCAAGTATTTTATTTGCCATCGTTATTGTTGCTGTCCTGGGACCAGGAATAACAAATGCCATCGTCGCTGTAAGTGTTGTGGCCATTCCAAATTTCGTTCGTATTATCCGCGCGCAAGTGATGGTGGAAAAAAGCCGTCAGTACGTTTCAGCAGCAAGACTTTTTGGTGCAGGACATTTCAGAATTATGTTCATTGAAATCCTTCCCAACTGTATGGCCCCATTAATTGTTCAGGCCTCTCTAGGGTTCAGTGATGGAATCTTAAACTGTGCGGCCCTGGGATTTTTAGGATTAGGAGCACAAGCTCCCATGTCTGAATGGGGAACGATGCTCTCGGATGCCAGAAGTTATATTGAAAGCTCTCCGTGGATGGTGACACTTCCAGGGTTATGTATATTGATTGTTGTTTTATCGTTTAACCTTTTAGGTGATGGATTAAGAGACGCTCTTGACCCACGCTTAAAGAAGCAGAATTAAAATGTTACTAGAAGTTAAAAATTTAAATATTCATTTTAAATCTGATAGATCAGATACACCGATTCACGCCGTTCGCGATCTTTCGTTCTCCCTTAAACAAGGTGAAATGTTAGGTGTCGTTGGTGAGTCTGGTTCGGGAAAAAGTATTACCAATCTTGCACTAATGGGATTACTTCCAGACAGTGCCATCGTTACAGCTGAAACTGCAAAATTTAACGGTGTTGATTTATTAAATCTCAAAGAGCGTCAGTGGCTAAATATTCGCGGACGTGAAGTCGCGATGATTTTCCAGGATCCAATGACAGCACTTAATCCTTTTTTATCAATTCAATATCAATTGATGGAAACGATTCAGACCCATTTAAAATTATCTAAAAAAGACGCTCTTGATAGATGTATTGAACTTTTAAGTTTGGTAGGAATTCCTTCACCAAAAGATCGTTTAAAATCTTATCCGTTCGAACTCTCAGGTGGGATGGCCCAAAGAGTGATGATCGCCATGGCGATTTCAACAAATCCTAAATTACTCATTGCCGATGAACCTACAACGGCCCTTGATGTAACAATTCAAAAACAAATTCTCGACCTGATCAAAATGCTTCAGGAAAAAAATAATATGTCGGTGATCCTGGTCACTCACGACCTTGGTGTCGTCAGTCAGTACAGTGAAAACCTGCAGGTTATGTATGCTGGTGAAGTGGTGGAATCAGGAACAACTTATGACCTGATCACTCACCCACGCCATCCTTACACGCACGCCCTGCTGGGAAGTCGCCCGGGTGCCCTTGTCGATAATATTAGACGAGCTCCTAAAACAGCTCTGCCTTCGATCTCAGGAATTGTCCCGGCCTTTCATCAAAGACCCATTGGCTGCCAGTTTAATCCTCGTTGTGAATTCGTCACACCTGAATGTAAACAAGCTCCGATTCCTTTGACGTTAGTTGAGCCAAGACATCGCGAGTATCGTTGTATTCACCCTATTGCAGTGGAGGCCATAAAATGAGTGCTCCCATTTTAGAAGTCAAAAAATTAGATAAGACCTTTGATATCAAAAAGATGTTTAAGAAGCCTCTGCACTTAAAAGCACTTTCCGATATCAATTTCGAACTAGGCCCTGAAGAGACATTAGGAATCGTTGGAGAATCTGGTTGTGGAAAAAGTACGCTTGCAAAAGTGTTAACCAAACTTGAAGCTCCTACCAACGGAAGTATCGAACTCTTAAATAAGAATTATAATGATTACGATTCAAAAGAGTTTCACTCTCTGATTCAAATGGTTTTCCAGGATCCATACCAATCATTGAATCCAAGAAAAAAAGCTTTCGATATTATCGCTGATCCACTTCGCATCAACACCAATAAGACTGAAGCTGAAATTAAAGAACTCGTTTATGCCATGATGAAAAAAGTTGGTTTACGAGAAGAGTTCGGCAGCCGCTACCCTCACCATTTCAGTGGAGGTCAGCGCCAGAGACTTGGGATCGCGCGCGCTTTAATGTTGCGTCCACGCGTTTTAATTTTAGATGAGCCTGTGTCGGCCCTTGATGTTTCTATTCAAGCTCAGGTTTTAAATTTATTACTGGAGCTACAAAAAGAATTTTCACTTTCGTATTTATTTATTTCTCACGACCTTTCTGTTATTCAACATATCTCAGACCGCATTTTAGTTATGTACCTGGGAAGAATCGTTGAATACGGAAGCCGCGATGAAATTTTCAATAACCCCAAACACCCGTACACAAAAATACTTCTAGAGAGTGCTCCTAAGATTGTGGTACCGGAAACTCACCCCACAAGAGTGGAAACAGAATTAAGTGAGGCCCCTTCAGCACTATACCTGCCAAAAGGATGTGCTTTTGCTCCACGCTGTCCCGACCGTACAGACATTTGTCTCCAGTCGGTTCCACCGCTGGAAAGTAAATCAAAAAGAATGGTTGCTTGTTTTAACGCTCGCTAGTCTTGAAGCGATCGTAATACTCGCGCCAGTATTTATTGGCATCAAGTTGTCCTTCCACTGTACAAGCGGCCACGATCAAATTCGTCACGACGATATGCTTGTCTACGCAAATTTTCTTCAAGCGAACTGCCAAAGTATCAAGCGTGTAGAGTGGAATGAGATTCTTTAATTCATACTCTTTCGTAATTCCATCAATTAATTTATTGCTGATAAAAAGAAGATGGGGATTTCCAACTAACTCCATTTCAGAAAAGAAATAATACACACCCGGAAGTTTCACTAGCGGAATGTCACGATCAAAAACAGTGGCCTCTGTACTCACGTCGCGGATAAAAATTTCTGAATTTGATAATTTCATCTCTAATTTAAGATCGTAATAAACTTTCCCATCGAATTGAGAATTGTCTCCGAAGAAGAGGATTTTCAAGTCAGGATCCAGGGCCAGTTCTTTTTCGAGAATCGCTTTAATCGTGCGGTATTTATAAGCGTACGTCTCTCCACCATTTTCTGCCGTTTTTAAATAGGTCGGCCCTTCTGGAAAATTGTTTAATTTAATCCATGCCGGTGCATCGAAAGTAAAAGCGGGTGCAGCTGAAACATAATAGAAAGTTGTCTCTTCACCTTGAATTTGCTCATAAGCGTTTATTTCATTAAATAAATCGCGAGTGTACTCGTAAGGCTTCTTCTTTAAAAAGTGGTACAGACCGCCTACACCGCCCATAGAGTTGGCCTTTTTTATCGTATCATCGATATCAGTCACAATAATTGTCTTAGCAAGACCCGCAATCGAATATGAGAATAAGCTAAGCAGTAGAATGATTTTTTTCATTGCGATGGAACCCCTGAATGTTTACACCTTTACCCAAAATATACTAAAGTCTGAACACACGATAAAGCAAACTTAACGCAAGGTATACAATGGGCCTGATGTACATATTTCCTGTCTCTGATGATTCTAGCGAAGGCGACCGCGCTGTTGTCCGCGATTCAAAACTGATTTTAAAAACTTACGGTCTTCCCATGATCTTTTGGGGATACCTGGCAGCGGCATTCGCAGTGCTTCTTATTATGTGGCTTGCCAGTCACGCGGTTATTTTAAAACTTTTAAGTTATAAAGAAGACCCTACTCTTTTATTTTTAGGCCACTTGGTTCAATGGACACTGATACTTACACCGATTGTTTTATTGGGATTTTTTTTCTACGAGAAAGTTTTAGAAAAAAAAGGACAAGAGCTGACTCTGACTTACAAAGTTTTCTTCATTCCTTTCTGGAGAAAAAGTTTTCACTTAACAGCGAAAGACTCTTTTATCGTGAATCACTTTTTAGATTCGCCTAATATGGCCAAACTTCGCGCGAGACAAGGAATTGAGAGTGCAGAAGCAATGAAGCACTTTGAGAACAAAGGTTATTTCGAGCTTTGTATCAAGACTGATAAAAAAGCATCAATCGCGATTGACCGTCACTCGAGAAAAGCTGACCTGGTTAAGATGAAAGATTTATTGTCGAAGTACTAAAAATTATTTCAGAAACTTCTCAAGCTCACTGATCACAATATCGCGATTCACATCTCGATCCATCATGACTTCGTGTTTTGATGTTTCGAGATAAGTGCGTGTGCAGTGAGGGGCCTGATCACATAAACGAATCATTTCATTTTTATCTGAATAAGATTCAATCCCCGCGTGAAAAACTTTTAGTGGAATTTTAATATCGTTGTAATGAGCACGGATCGCTGCCGTTGCGTACATCACTTCATTCAACCACTGATTCGTCACTCCCCCTAACTTGGTCGCTGGGAAGAGATCAAAGATATCCATCGCCATGTCATAACGAACTGGTGACGTCGTAAAAGTATTGGCCTCAAAGTTTCTTGTTGGATCAAAAGGCTTTTGTCCTGGCCCGTAATTTTTCCCCTGTCCTGCGATCATCGCTGCCACAACAAGAGCGCGCGCAACTTCATAACGATAAGGGGCCGTTTGAATTTTTAGCATGGGAGAAGATAAGGCCGCACGGTCAAAATACTCTGGGTATTTTTGTAAAAACTTTGCACTGATCCCTGCTCCTAGCGAGTGAGCAAGCAATAACGTTTCACTACAATTGCGATCTTTCACAACCGTATCCATAAACTTTTTTAAATCCAGTACGTAGTAGTTAAAAGCATCGACGTGACCTTTTTCTTTATCTTCCAACATTCTTCCAGAAGAGCCTTGCCCTCTGTGATCCATGAGAAAATACTGAAACTCTCCGGCCAGAGCGCCGTTATCCAGGTCGTAGACAACTTCAGCATACTTCTCTAGCGCTTCACTTCTCCCTGGTAAAATAACCAGACAGCGAGTCGCACTGGGATTCGTTGTGTAAGTTGCATAATGAATAGGAATATTCTTTTGGCCTGCAAAAGTGTTGGTCTGAAAGGCCAAAATCGTGGGAATAATTTTTTCTTGATACTCTGATTTGTAATTAGTCTCACTAATTGCGAAAGCATTAAAAGAAACACAAGCTAGAGCAAACAACATTATCTTGATCACAACAACGTTCCTGTCGAGTAGATCTGAATAAGGCTATTTTCTAAACTTAGTAAATTCCTTATCAGAAGCTGGAATCTCTTTGCTCTTTTGAGCAAATTCTTTATCCGCTCTCTTATCTTTCTTTTCTTGAGCTTCTTTGGCAAGACGCTCATCTCTCATTTTTTGTTTATCTGCAGACAATGGACGCGTATAAGTGTCGTTTTCGTAGTCTACCTTATCAGTGTTGAAGTACTTTGGACGCTTCCCACCACCAAGTCTCTTTGGCATTGCACTTGGGTCAACATCACCTTTTTCTTTCGTCCAGTGACCTTTCCACTCATCGTTCTTTTGCTTTTGTTCAGCTTCGAACTTTTCGTGTTCAGCGACTCTTTCTTCTCTGATTTTTACAATATCAGATTCTTTTCTTACCGAAGTTTTGACCTTTTTTTTTGAAAAGTTAGACGTTTTATTCTTTAACTTCTCTTCATCAGTCGCTTTATCGTGTTTTGCAATATCAATTGTCACAGGTCCTGTTACACAAGTCTGGCAAGCAAGACGCTCTTTCGTAATGTGAAACACGTTTCCAAGAAGTTTTAATTCTTCAAATGGCGGTGGAGTGACATTGTCTTCACCTGAAACGATTTTAATAATGCAATCAGTACACGTCGCGTGTCCACCACAGCTTGATTTAATGTATGTATCAGTCGCACGAAGTGCTTCAAGAAGGTTTTTTCCTTCTTCTACTTCAACAACACGGCCTTCTGGTTTTAACGTAACTTTGTGAGTGATTGACATATATCCCTTATAAATTCTTTTTAATCTGACCTTCGATCTTTTCTAAAATTTTCCCTTTAAGAGGCTTTAGTAGAAAAGATAGATCTAAGTCAACTTCACAGTGTTTTTCTAAAAAACACAGGTCCAACTTAAACCCACTGCCTTTTGCAGTGACTTGTTTTTTAACATCATCGTAGTTGATGTCTGCTTTAACCTGAAACTTTGCAATGTATTCTGGTGTGATCAATTCTTTTACTTTCGCATAAGCTTGATCGGCATCAGTGATTTGCTTGTAATCAATTTTTAAACTCATCCTTGAATCCTTTTGTTAAATACTATTGTTTTCCAGTTGAACCAAAGCCGCCCGCTCCGCGTGCTGTCTCTGTCAGTTCATCCGTGCTCACCTCGTAGTGAGCTTGAGTCACAGGTGCCAAAACTAATTGAGCGATCCTGTCACCGTGATTAATCACTTCATCAACTTTTCCTAGATTCCCAAGAATAACTTTAACTTCTCCACGGTAATCTGAATCGATTGTACCGGGTGAGTTTAAAACCATCAGACCTGTCTTGTAAGACAGTCCTGAGCGTGGACGAACCTGCACTTCATACCCCATAGGAATTTCCATAGATAGACCTGTGGTAACTAATACACGCTCTCCCGGCTTAATCAGGAGCTTTTCACCAGCTCCAAGGCTCGCGCGAACATCAGCTCCCGCGGCCCCGGTAGTTTCATAACTTGGAAGTGGAAAGCTCTCATCATAATGAGAGAGCTTTTTAACTTTTACTGTAACTGGTTTAAACACGATCTATTTTCCTTCTTTTTTCTTTAGTGATTCAACAGCTTTTGCCGACAATTTGATTCTTCCCATTTTGTCGATTTCCATAACTTTTACTTTAATCATGTCGCCTTCGCTAATGAAGTCAGCTGGGTTTTGAACGCGCTCATCAGACATTTCTGATACGTGAACAAGACCTGAAACACCGTTACCAATTTCAACGAATGCTCCGTATTCTTTAATCGAGTCAACACGTGCTTCGTAAACAGATCCAATTTCTGGTCCATTGATTTGCATGTTGATTGTAGCGATTGCAGTCTTAAGAACTTCCGTATCAGATCCAAGAACTTTAACCATCCCTTCTTCAGTAATTTCGATTGTAACAGCGAAACCTTCTTGAAGTTTTTTGATGTTCTTTCCACCAGGTCCGATTAGTGCCCCGATTTTATCTGTAGGAATCATCACAGTCATAATTGTTGGAACACCTGGCTTGAATCCTTCTCTAGAAGAACCAATAGTTTTTGCCATTTCAGCAAGGATAGTCATTCTACCTTTGTAAGCTTGTCCAATAGCATCTTCGATAATTTGTGGAGTAAGACCTGTAATCTTGATGTCCATTTGAATAGCTGTTACACCATCTTTTGTACCAGCAACTTTAAAGTCTAAATCCCCTAGATGATCTTCATCACCTAAAATATCTGTAAGAATTTTGTATCTCTTTCCATCAGTGATTAATCCCATTGCGATACCCGCAACTGGGTTAACGATAGGAATACCAGCGTCCATCATTGCCATTGATCCTGAACAAACAGAACCCATTGAAGATGATCCGTTTGATTCTAAAACTTCACACACAATACGAGTTGTGTAAGCGAAATCTTCTTGAGATGGCATAACAGCTTTAAGAGCGCGTTCTGCTAAGTTACCGTGACCTAATTCACGTCTACCAGCTCCACGAGATCCTTTAGCTTCACCAACAGAGAATCCTGGGAAGTTATAATGTAAGTAGAATTTAGAGTATGAAAGACCAGTGATACGGTCTTGCATTTGATCCCCAAGAGATCCACCAACTGTTACTGTTGCCATTACTTGTGTTTCACCACGAGTAAATAATGAAGATCCGTGTGGGTGGTTAAGAATGCTAACTTCAGTTTCGATTTTACGAACTTCGTCTAACTTTCTTCCAGCAATACGTTTTCCTTCATCAAGAATGTCTGCTCTCATCATGTCGTATAGAAGACCATCTACTGCTTTGTAAGCTTCTTTAGATGCGCCTTTATCGTCTTTTAATCCGAATGCAGCTGGGTCTAATTTAATTTGATCAGCTACGGCTTTGTTAAGAGCTCTAACAGCTGCTTGACGTTCCATTTTATCGTTGATTCCAAGAGCTGCTCTCGCAGTCGTTGTGAAATCAGCTTTAACTTTTGCAGATAACGTAACGTTTGCTTCAGCAGAAGTGTACGTACGTTTTTTCTTTCCAACTTCTTTTTGCATTTGATCTACAACAGCACAGAAAGTTCTGATTTGCTCGTGACCAAAGTTGATTGCTTCAAGAACTTCTTTTTCCGGAACGATCTTAGCTTCACCTTCAACCATTAGGATTGCATCTTTCGAAGCAGTGATAGCGATTTCGATATCTGATTTTTCCCATTCAGAGAAAGCTGGGTTGATCACAAGTTTACCGTCAATACGGCCAACTTTTAATGTTCCTAGAGAAGCTGAGAATGGAATGTCTGAAATAGCGATAGCAGCAGAAGCTCCTAATCCAGCTAGAACTTCAGGGTCACCGTTTTCGTTGTATGAAAGAACTGAACATGTCACTACAGTGTCGAACATGTAGTCACTTGGGAACATCGGGCGAAGACCGCGGTCGATAATTCTACAAGTTAAAATTTCTGCAGTCGATGGGCGGTTTTCACGTTTAATGAATCCACCTAAGAATTTACCTGCTCCGTAAAATTTTTCTTGGTATTCAACTAAAAGAGGAAAGAAATCTTGTCCGTCTTTTAATTCTCTTGCCGAGCAAACAGCAACTAGAACTTGTGTTCCGTTACAGCTTACAAGAACTGAACCGTCAGCTTGTTTTGCAAGTCTTCCAGTCTCGATTGTGACTTCTTTGCCACCGTAAGTGAGTTTGTACTCTTTTTTGTTTTCGTTCATTCGAATCTCCATTTTTGGACACCATCATTGGTGCCGTTTATATGGAAAAGAACATTTGATTTTTATGGACAGGTTTTAAAAGATATTTCAAGACAGTGGTGTGGTGGACACTAACTTCAAATATCCTTCAAATTCCTACACCCACAAAATTCGAAGTCTTTTCACTAGTAACAGTTTAGCGCTTTAAAACAAAAAGGGAACCTCTGAGGTTCCCTTTTTGGTAAGTTTTTTACTTTCTTAGACCTAATTTTTTGATTAGAGCTTGGTACTTTGGAGCATCTGTTCTAGCGATGTAAGCTAGAAGTTTTTTTCTTTGACCAATCATCTTTAAAAGACCACGGTTTCCAGAGTAGTCGTGCTTGTTAGCAGCGAAGTGAGGAGCAAGGTTAGAAATTCTAGTTGTTAAAAGTGCAACTTGAACTGCTGTACATCCTGAATCGCGTTCAGACGATCCAAATTCCTTTCCAAATTCTGCTGTGATTTTTTTCGATTCTGCTACAGTAATCATAAATTCTCCTTGCCAAGACTCGAGTCTAAGGGACTTCCCTCAAACCAAAATAAAGGTGTTTTTTAAATAGTTCCCACGTTTTAGCGGATAAACTCCGACATGTAAACCTTTAAGTTACCAATGAGACGTTCTTCAATTTGACGGATTCTTTCACGCGACACGCCATACTGGTCGGCAATCGTTTGAAGTGAGGCAGGAACCTCCGAAAGAAGTCGCATTTCAAAAATCTCACGATCTCGGTCTTTTAGACCACCTAAAAAGTTCTGCAATTGCTCTTTTAAGATCTCGACGCCCTGAAGGTCGCCAAGTTTTTCATCCATAGACAATTCTTCTTTATCTGTCAGGATGTCGGCCAGGCTCGGCCCATTTTCATCCAGCTTTGCTTCAAGGGATAGTTCACCACCACCTTGAGAAAGTCTCTTATCCATCACGGCCACGGATTTTTCTGAAACCCCAAGACTCTCAGAAATCATTTTATTGTCGGGACTAAATCCCAGACCAATCAGGCGCTCTTTTTCTTTCATTAAATTGAAGAAGAGTTTTTTCTGTTCGTTGGTTGTTCCGATTTTTACCAGGCGGAAGTTATCTAAAATAAATTTTAAAATGTATGAACGAATCCACCAGCTGGCGTAGTACGAAAGTTTTGCGCCTTTGGTTCCATCGTATTTTGAAACGGCCTTCATTAGACCAATGTTCCCTTCCTGAATCAGATCCATCACGTTTTGCCATGCTGATCTGTACTCAATCGCGATTTTTACAACCAGTCTTAGATTGGCAAGAACCAGTTTTTTTGCGACATCAATATCACCTGTCTCTTGTAATTCTTTTAAAAGAGTTTCTTCTTCTTCCAGAGTCAGGAGTTTATAGCGGCTGATCTCTCGCACGTATTGTGTAAGCGGATCTGTCGCCGACGGAAGTGTGTCGGATTGATTATGACTTAAAATATTCTGAACAATTTGCAGCTGATTACTCATAGGAGTACTGGCCGTCATAACGGCTAATGCGTCTTTTTGATTGTCAGTTGATTTAGGTGTTTTTTTGGCCATGAAGGATTTTAAACTAATACCGAGTTCTTGTCATTAACCATACTTTCCAAGGTTACTTTTTAGGTATTAATGCACTATTTGCCCGACCCTTTCTCACGTTTAACTGGTGATTAATATACTTCAGTGCGAAGAGTCCATAGTTGATTTCAACCTCAATTGGACGCATCCCTGGGCCACTAAAGTCTAAAAATTTTTCAGGGGTATCAATAATCTGAGAAGTGATTTCATTGGCAATCAGTTCTTCTAAGTCACCTCTCCATGGAGGAATAATGAATTTTTCGCGAGCAGCTGTGACGTCTTTTGTGAGCTGCATTTTTAAGCGTTTTTTCAAACGTACTTTTTCTTCTACGTCTTTAAATGTCAGGGCCTTCATCGAGTTTCTATAGAAATTTAAAAAGCTATTTTGAACTTGAATATTAAAATTAACTTTTACTTTTCCTGCGCGTTGGTTGATGCGGTCAAACTCTCCAAGATTTACATCGAAAGCAATTTTTAACTTCCCGGATCTGAAATCGTAGTACTGATTTGTATCCACTTGCTCAAGAGTTAAAGGCTCTTCAAAAAATAAATCGCGAGTGAAATTTTCACTCATATTCTTGGCCCATTTATTCCATGTGTAGTCGATACTCGATCTGAAAATATCGGCGCCTTGATTAAAAGTTTCAGCGCGGATAAAAAAATCAGGAACTCCGGTAATCAGAGCGATGAATTGAGAATTGATAAAGTTTTCTTCATCAAAAGACATGCTGTTCATCATCTTTGCTAAGCGTGGGTCACTCTCTTTAGGTTTAAAATCGCTGTTTCTGAAATCTTCACAGTACAGGCGTTTAATATCATCGTTAACGTTAGTTCCGCCGACTGAAAAGAAAAATTTATTCATAAAAGTCTCACTCGAAACTTTCCTACAAATTAAATTATCACACCAGACCTGTGCGGTTTGTTTGTCTTCTTTTAGAAATAAAGAATTGTCGATTTCTTTCCATCCAATACTTTTATTGCTCATTTGACGGGCGAAAAAAGACATCAGTGCACTATTTTTTAAGATCGGAACCATGAGTCCTGGATTGGTCGGACTTCCACTCCACGAGCATAGTGATTGAAAAAGTTTTACTGTGTAGAGCATTTCATGCTCCAGGCCTTTTCTTGCTGGAAGATAACTTTCTAAATTGTCCGGGAAATAAGGATTGCCTTCAACGCTTGGAAGTTTGAAACTATTTTCTTTATCGAACTTGATATAAAAATTATTCAGAAGCTCACGCTTACTGATCACCGATAAATTCGTTGAGCAGTAATTCCCTACTAACCCATCAACCATGTTGACGTATTCTTCGCGAGTGTACTCCAGGGCCTTAGCATATTGAGGAAGTGCTCTCGAGATAAGATCGAGACCGATGTATTGAATCAGGCCCATGGTCGAGCGCTTGACCTGAACTTTTTCCCATTCTGTTGCGTATTGAAGAGGATGATTTTCTCGGCAGTAGTTGGCCGTATTTTTCCCTTCTTCATAGAAGCCACGATAGATCGCCAGCTCTTTTTTGAACTCACTCGTGCTACTTTTAATGCTTTTGTCGCGAGAGTAAACATAGTTGAGCGGATCAGTTTTGTTTTCAGAATACTCGTCGCTAAAATTACCTAAAACCAGACTTTCCACTGGGGCAAGCGCATACGCTCTCTGCAAAACTGCAGGCAACATAAGTGCGGTTAAAACGATAATTTTTAGAGCTTTCATATTTGTTTAAGTTATCGGGACAAAGACCCGAAATATTAAGCATGAAAGTTATATGTGTTCTTTTATTCCTGAGTGTTTTCGTTGGAAGTGCGTTTGCTCAATCCAATGAAGATGAACTTAAAGAGATTATTCTCGAGAGTGAAGACACGTCTATTGAGGCCGCTTATGCGTCTTCTATTACCAAAGACCATAACCAACGTCAGGTGGATCTCTTTAACCTGCAGAAGGCGAAATTTAAGCTTATCAGTGGAGATTTAAAGCTCGCTGAGTTCTTTTTAAATCGCATCAGTGAAAGAGAAAGTGTCGTGACCGGGATTAAAAAAAGATACCTGGCCATTATTTATTTCATCAATGGGCGCTTTGATAAATCCCTTGCTGAACTTAACGACAAAAGAATTAACAACAATAACTACTACACTCAAAACTGTCTTTTAAGACTGATTAACTTCATGGCCGTCAACGACGTTGCTTCGATGATGCGTGAAAAAGGTGCCTGTCAGTTTTATACTTCTAAGTTCTCTCGCAACGATCAGGCCTGGCTGGACTCAATGATTATTTTGAAAACTGCCGACGCCAAGGCCTTGAAGAAAAATTTAATGACTGACGTTGAGGCCACACTTAGCGATGATGAGATGGCGCGCCTGTGGTTAAAAACCGGACTTTATTTCAACAAAGAAAAAGAGCTTTTAAATCTTCTGTCTATTTTACCTGAGTCTTCTTACCAGTCTAAAAAGCTACGTGAGATCGTGGCCTTCATGTACCTGCGCTCTGGTGAAAGTAAAAAAGCACTGGCCTTCATTGATGACGTCGATTCGGCGAACGCTGAGAACATTAAAGGAAATATCAATCTTGCCAATAAAGAATATGAACTGGCCTTTGGTCACTTTAGATTGGCACTACAAAAGAAGCAGGATTCAACTAACTCTCTTGAGCGCGCGATTCCACTTGCGTGGATGCTCAACCAGTGGAATGACGGTTTGATGATGCTGGCAAATATTTCTAATAAAAATCTTGATCCAAGAAACACACAGGCCATTAAGATCGCTTTTTTAATTCGTGAAAAAAGATTTATTGAAGCTCAAAGAGAATTAACTTTGCTTAAAATTTCCTTTCAGAACGAGCCACCTTTCGAAGTCAGTATCATGGACACTTATGTGAATTTAGTTCTGGGTGAAAACGATAAAGTCTACGATAAGAGACGTGTTGAAGAGTCTGCTGAAAAATCATGTAAGTCTTTTGATGGAATGAGCTGCTGGGTTTCTCTGCAGTATATTCAGTGGGAAAACTTAGGAAAAACCATCAAGCGTGATGAGCCCATTTATAGTGATAAATCAATGACGATTGAATCTTTAAAAGAGAGAAAAGTTGTTGAACCGTTGGTTGAAGCTAAGAGTATTGACCAGGCCGATATCGAAGAGCTTGATGGCGAGACCATTAAGGTCACGCCACAATAAGCTCACTTTTTATTTTACTTGTTTAAATTCTTTTCCATCAAAACTTAATGTGATGTTTTGATCTTCCTGACGGCTTGTGATGTTCACTGGTCTCTTCCATAATGCAAAAAGATTTCTCAGTGTATCTGAAGCGTACCCAAAATCAAGGTCAACTCCCTGGTGAACGTGGCGAAGAAGTAACTCTCCACGGTTCTGGAAGTTCCCGCTTTCAACTTCAATCACGGGAGATCCAAAGTTAGAAAGTTGAGTCAGAAGTTTATTTTTAATATCCATGAAGTCGCGAGTTTCAATTTCATTGCGACCCGTGCGTGGATTAAACTTGTACGTGAATAGCTGTTGGCGTTCACAGAATTCCGGTGTGAAGAATTCATCAATGAAGCTTACATCATTGTGAGTTTTTCTTACGTCGAAGATTTTTTGTCTTCCAAGACCTAAGTCTTTATTCCAGCTGTGTTTAACGGCCATGTCTTCACATTCGTTATATTCTTTTCCAAAACGACCTGTGTTCCAGCGGTATTCGATATCTCTGTAAAGCTCAATTCCGATTTTATACGGGTTGATGTTTTGTTTGCTCATCGCCATGACACCAGCGTGGTGATCGGCGTAATCGATGATCTCAGATGCTTTAAGCGCTCTGGTCGTCATGATGTGAGAGTGCCAGTAACTTGCCCAACCTTCGTTCATAATTTTTGTTAAACGCTGAGGCAGGAAGTAATAAGCTTCATCTCGAAGGATTCCAAGAATATCTGATTCCCATTCTTCAAGAGGAGCATTATCCAGGATGTAGTACATAACATCGCGAGGTGAAACCACTTTTTTATCGCGAAGATTTGGTGCTTCTTCAACCGGCGCTACTGGGCCTTGTTGATTTCTATCTTTAGCACGCATAAAAGACTTCAGCGCATTTGATCTGTCATCAGTTTGATTGGCAATTTCTTCACTTGCCACTTTCATACGCTCATCAGATTGTCTTCTTGATTCCGTTGTCTCAAAAAGAGTTCCAACATCAATTAAGTTTTCAATTGAGTTCACACGGTCGATGAATTCCTCGACTCTATTTTGTCCGTATTTTTCCATGTAACGACGGATTTTAGTTCCGTGGTTGGCCATAACGGCCATCATGTTTCTATCAGTGTTGGCAAACCATGCATTGTTTTTGAAGAAATCCGCGTGGCCATAAACGTGGGCCATAACGATTTTCTGGTCAACAAGGTGGTTGGCATTTAGAAGGTAGGCATAACAAGGATTCGTGTTAATAACCATCTCATAAATCTTTTGCAGACCATAAGCATAGCCTTTTGAAAGTTGATCGTAATCCATTCCGAAACGCCAGTGCGGGTAACGAGATGGGAATCCACCTTGAGCAGCAAGGATATTAATCGTGTCGTAGTCACATACCTCGAAGCGAACTTCGTGAAAATCAAGACCGAACTCCAAAGCGTAGCCGTGGATTTCATCTCTGATTCGTAGTAACTCTCCATCCAATGGTTTCGTTCTAGACATAACTTATTTTCCTTTCCCTAGAAAATCTTTAATCGAATCAAGAATTGCTTCTTTGTTTTTAATCTTCGATAAAATAACTTTTTCATCGTCCTCGCCATATCTTCCGGCAAGGTCTTTATAAAATTGTCCTGATCCATATCGACTTTCTACTTGTCCGTAACAAAATACGTTCGAAGCAGGAAGAAGATGAGTATCGAGAATTTCCAGACATAGTTTTGTATCGTCAGCTGACCAGTTATCCCCATCTGAAAAGTGGAACGGGTAGATGTTCCATTCACTCGGGTCGTAGTCGGCGTCGATGATTTCTTTGCACAGCTTAAGAGCACTTGAAATAAGTGTCCCACCGCTCTCGCGCGTCTTGAAAAAAGTTTCTTGATCCACTTCTTTTGCCGTCGCATCGTGAATGATGTATCTCACTTCAATGTCTTTATACTGGCTTTTTAACCACAGGTTGATCCAGAAAGATTCAGTACGAACGATTTCTTTTTGTTCGTCACCCATCGATCCAGAAACGTCCATCATGTAGATTACGACAGCTGAATTTTCAAATTCAACTTTCGCATCCGAAGCACGGTATCTAAAATCGCGCTTGATTGGAACAACCTTAGGGTCATTGAAGTCATAAGTTCCAGAAGACATCTGGCGCTTCATCGCTTCTCTGTATGTGCGTTTAAAATGTTTTAATGAGTTTGGACCTGTCATCCCAATCGACGTGTACTTATTCGTTACAGAAGGCATGGCCTTCTTCCCTTTCGGTTCAATCTTTGGAAGTGCCAGCTCTTCTCCGAGAATTGAAGCAAGTTCTTCTAGAGATAAATCGACTTCAAGCTCTTTATTACCAGCTTGATTCCCGACTTCTTTTCCATCTCCGGGCCCTTCACCTTCTTGTCCATCAACTGGATCTCCAGCTTCGCCGTTTCCTTGTCCCATTCCGCCTTGATTCTTATCACCGAATTTAAATCTCGGCGTATCGATTGAAGGCATCGGTATTTTAAAGGTACCGTCCCCTTTCGGGGCCGGCATTTCACCTTTTGAAACATATTTTCTTAAATTGTCGCGGATTCTTCCCTTAACAATTTTTCTAAATCTGGCATGGTCTCTTTTTATTGGATGATCCATCTATTATCCCTTAAAAAAATTAAACCTATGACTTAGCTGAGTCGCCTTTAGCAAAAATCGAAGCTACGAAATTCAATGCATCAGTTGCACAAATTTCACAGTATCCATGATTTTTGATCAGACGAGACTTAACAACATCGATCTTCTCTTGAGTTTCTTTATCGACAACTTTAGAGATGATTGTTGTTAACTTGATTGAGTCTTTTTGGTCTTCAAAAAGCTTCAGTTCAAGGGCCCTGTGTAGGCGTTCATTCATTTTGTAATCGAAAACTTTCCCTTCAATTGCAAGAGCTCCGATATAGTTCATGATTTCTCTTCTGAAATCATCTTTACGTGACTCAGGGATATCGATTTTTTCTTCGATTGATCTCATGAATCTCTCATCAGCGTCTTCTAACTTATTAGAGTACTTATTTCTGATTTTCTCTTTTTGTGTGTAAGCTTTAACGTTGTCGATATAGTTTGCACAAAGAGTTTGAATAGCTGACTCATCTACAGAGATCGCTTTTTGTACGTCATTTTTAACAGTATCTTCATACTCTTGACGTGCCATCGCTAGCATCTCTTTATAGTGATCTAATTGCTCAGAAGAGTTAATTAAACCGTGGTGCTTAAGTCCTGATTCAAGTTCATTGAAAACCATGAATGGGTTAAGACATCCAACATGTCCGTTTTTTACCAGAGCATTTGAAAGTTTATCCTGGATATAACGAGGAGAAATACCTTCTAAACCTTCTCTGATTGCTTCTTTTCTTAATTCTTTAACGTTGTCTTCATTGTAACCAGGAAGAGTTTTTCCGTTATAAAGTTTAAGTTTTTGAAGTTTTGTTAAGTCAGACTTCTTTGGTTCTTCAAGGCGTGTAAGGATCGACCACGTCGCTGCCATCTCAATTGTATGAGGAGCAATATGGATATGAGGGATCTTTTCAGCGTTGAAGTCTTTTTGATAGATTTTTACTTCCTGATCAAGTCTCGTGATGTACGGAACGTCGATCTTTACAGTTCTATCTCTTAGAGCTTCCATGAACTCATTCGATTGAAGTTTTCTAAATTCCGGCTCGTTTGTATGGCCTAAAATAACTTCATCAATATCAGTTTGAGAGAATTTCTTTGGCTTAATTGACTGCTCTTGAGATGCCCCTAAAAGGTCATATAAGAAGGCAACGTCAAGTTTTAACATCTCGATAAATTCAACGATACCGCGGTTAGCGATGTTAAACTCTCCGTCGAAGTTAAATGCACGTGGATCTGAATCCGATCCGTACTGAGCGATTTTTCTATAGTTGATATCCCCAGTTAATTCAGTTGAATCCTGGTTCTTCTCATCTTTTGGCTGGAACGTACCAATCCCTATTCTGTCTTTTTCCGACAGCAGAAGACGCTTAACACGTACGTGATTTAAAACTTTTTTCCAGTCACCATTATATTTCTTTAAATAAGCTCCAAGAATATAACGATCTGCCGGACAAACTTCAGCTTTAATATTTACTTTGTGTCCGTCTTTTCTACCTTTATTGATTTCATCTAAGAATTGCTTTCTTACTTCAACTGGAAGAAGTTTTAGCGGCTCTTCATGCATAGGTGATGGGAAGATTTTCGCTCCACCTAAGATTTCAGATTCTGTTTCATCAAACCATTCAAATGTATAAAGAGCTCCAGCATCAGTGCGTGAGTAGTGCTCAATACCTTTTTTAATCATTCGAGAAATTGAAGATTTCGCTGATCCTACTGGCCCGTGCAATAGTAGAACGCGTTTTTCTGTTCCGTATCCAGCTGCTGCTGACTTAAAGAAGTTAACAAGCTTCATTAAGTGAACATCAATACCAAAAACAGCGTCTTTTCCGTTTTGAATTGGATCATCAAAGAAGTGATATCTAAGAACATCTTTTTTGTATTCAGAGTAATTTGTAGAACCATATGACATGATCATATCGTGTACACGTTGGAATGCATTTCTAGTAATTTTTGGATTCGCAGTTACCAGATCCAAGTACTCTTGAAATGTACCTGTCCAATGTAAATGCGAGAAATCTGAAACTCTATAGTTATCATCCATGAACTTATTGATATCTAATTTCGACATTAGTCCCCCCATCAAAACTTTCTAATTTGGTCTTTTGTTAAGTCATTTTAATTATGACATAAGTTCAAAAAATTACCTAACCAATATAGACTGAGCAAAACACTCCGGTGTTTTAAAAATGAATTTGACAAAAATCGGGGCCACAATGACAATAGATTTAATCAATCAATGCGAACTTTAATGGAATAATTACACAGATGGGATTAATCGCCGCCGGCCACACCGATATCGGACGAAAAAGAAAGACTAATCAAGACTCGTACTTTTTGAGTCTTGAGAAAAAGCTATTTGTCGTTGCCGATGGAATGGGTGGACATAATGGTGGAGATATCGCTTCGCAGATGGCAGTTAAGGCCTACCCGGATTACCTTTCACAGAATCTGGAAATGGAACCTCAGATGTTAATCACCAGCTCCATTAAAGAGTCTAACCGCGCCATTAAAAATTTCGGAGAAACCCATCCAGAGCTTGTTGGAATGGGAACTACAATAGTCAGCTTTTACTTTCGTGGGCAAAATATTTACGTCGGAAATGTTGGTGACTCACGTGCCTATTTAATCAATAACAAAATGATTTATCAGCTCTCACGCGACCATTCCTTGGTGCAGGAAAAGCTTAATTACGGAATGTATACTAGAGAACAGGCCGCTATGGACCCGCAGAAAAACGTGCTGGTTCGTACTGTGGGATTTGAAGATGAAGTTGACGTGGATGTCTTCACGTATAAAGTGGTCAAAAATGATATTTTTCTCTGCTGCTCAGACGGGCTTCATGGGAAAGTTAGTGATGAAGATATCGTTTATATCATCAATAAATTTATTCCTGACCCAAGTGTTGCGACTCAAGAAGTCGCGGATAAAGTCGTTCATGCGCTCATTGATCAGGCCAACGAAAATGGTGGTCAAGATAACATCACGGCAATTCTTGTCATAGCTCAATAGAGCGAAAAAATGCGCAGCATTTTTATTGGTTAATATAAGAGTTCGCTCTATATTTCCATTGCTTTTACTCCCCTTCAAATTTACAATTTACTAGTGCAATTTTTGATGCTTTTACCAAAAAAGAAAAATGGAGTTTCCATTGGATCGCTATTATACACTGATGATTATTCCCGAGAAAAACAAAGACGTAAGATCGATTAAGATCCCTCGCCTTGTTTTTAAGAGTATCGTCTTTCTTTTTATTACGTTCTCAATCCTTTTAGGAATCCTAACGTACGACTACTGGAATGTTTTAAGTCAGGTTTATGAGAACAAACATCTTCTGGTAGAAAACCGTCAGCTTAAAGAACAAGTTCAACTTTTCCAGATGAAGCTCAACTCGATCACCGAAGATCTTGAACGCATCAACGTGTTTGAAAGAAAACTTCGTGCGATCACAGGCCTTGAAGCGATTCAGCCAACAACTGTTGATGCCGGATCTTTCAATAACCGTCCGAACACAAACAATGTTCTGGCAGAACCTGACCGCGACTACACTCCTGGATCAATGATCAGGATTTTCAAACAGACTCCAACAAAGACTGCTGAAAAATTAGAAAAGTTTGAAGACGATAAAAAGTTTGTTGAAACAAAAAAATCATACGAAGAAAAAATTGCGTCTGCATATGTAGACAATACTGATGTGACTTACTCAAAAGAATGGTCGTTCTTAACTCGTCAGAGTTTAAGTATGGCGCCCATGTATGCTGAGTTCGATTACAAGTACGACGTTGTCGTCAATTATTTAAAAGAAATAGAAGTGCGCGTTCATCAACTCGATCAGCACTTACTGGATAAAGAATCATTTCTACGTTCGACTCCGACAATTATGCCAACTGCAGGACATTTAACTTCAAGCTACGGGCCACGTATGTCTCCGTATGCTGGAAGAGTTAAAATGCATGAAGGGATAGATGTTGGTGCACCAAGTGGAACTTCTATCGTGGCACCTGCCGATGGAGTTATTACTTATGCCGGAGCGAAATCAGGATTTGGTAACTTCGTTCAGATCGACCACGGATACGGGGTCGAAACTATCTACGGTCATGCTTCTACTGTTACCGTTAAACGCGGGCAAAAAGTAGTGCGTGGCGATCGAATTGCAACCATCGGGAACACAGGGTACTCGACAGGGCCGCATGTCCACTACGAGGTTCGTGTCAACGGCACACCCGTTGACCCACTTTACTACACACTTAATTAACATTTTTAACGACAATTTTTATATCTGACTCAGGAGACTTTTTTTATGTTCAATCCACTGCAAATTATTTTCGGTACGAAATACGATCGTGACCTAAAGAAACTAAGACCAATCGTAGAAGTGATCAATGCACTTGAACCACAAATGCAAAAATTGACTGACGAAGAGCTAAAAGCTCAGACTCCGAAACTGCGCGCCAAGCTTGCTGCTGGAGCAACGGTAGAGTCCCTTCTTCCAGAAGCTTTCGCAACAATCAGAGAAGCTTCAACTCGCGTTCTAGGAATGAGACACTTCGACGTTCAGTTAATGGGTGGAGCTGCTTTATACAACGGTGGTATCGCCGAAATGAAAACCGGTGAAGGTAAGACTTTAACTGGTACGCTTCCTCTTTACCTTGTTGCTTTAGAAGGCAAAGGCGCTCACGTTGTTACGGTAAACGATTACCTGGCAAAACGTGATGCTGATGAAATGGGAGTTTTATACAACTGGCTTGGACTTTCTGTTGGGGTTATCCTTTCACAAATGTCTGATGAAGACCGCCAAGTTGCTTACAAATGCGACATTACTTACGGAACAAACAACGAATTCGCGTTCGACTACCTTCGTGACAACATGAAGTTTTCTCTTGAAGAATATGTTCAAAGAGACCACCACTTTTGTATCGTCGATGAGGTTGACTCGATTCTAATCGATGAAGCGAGAACTCCATTATTAATTTCTGGGCCGTCTGAAGGGGATCCTTCTCTTTATTACGTTGCTAACGATATTATCCCACAACTAAAAAAAGATGTTCACTTCACAGTAGATGAAAAAGCACGTTCTGCTATGTTCACTGAAGAAGGGGTTGTTAAAGTTCAGGAACTTCTAAAATTAGACAACCTTTACAATGTTGAGCACTCTAACCTGCTTCACCATTTAAACCAGGCATTGAAAGCTCACAGCCTTTTCAAACTTGACGTTGACTATGTTAACCGCGACGGACAAATCATCATCGTTGATGAGTTCACAGGACGTTTAAAAGAAGGTTCACGTTGGTCTGATGGTCTTCACCAATCGGTTGAAGCTAAAGAAGGCGTAAAAATTAAATCTGAAAACCAGACTCTTGCTTCAATCACTTTCCAGAACTACTTCAAACTTTATAAAAAGCTTTCAGGTATGACGGGTACAGCAGATACAGAAGCAGAAGAATTCATGACGATCTACAAACTAGACGTTGTGGTAATCCCTACTAACCTTCCAATGGCACGTGTTGATGAAGCAGATATCATCTACAAAAACCGTTCAGCTAAGTACAAAGCAGTGGCTGAGTTAATTAAAACTCTTCACGCTAAAGGACAGCCGGTTCTTGTTGGTACAATCGCTATTGAGACTTCAGAACTTCTTTCAAATGAATTAAGAGCTGCAGGAATTCCACATGAAGTATTGAACGCTAAACAACATGAGCGTGAAGCTGAGATCATTAAAAACGCTGGTCAACCAGGTGCTGTAACAATCGCAACAAACATGGCCGGTCGTGGTACCGATATTAAGTTAACTCCAGAAACTAAAAAAGCTGGTGGTCTTTATATTCTTGGTACTGAACGCCATGAATCTCGCCGTATCGATAACCAGCTTCGTGGTCGTTCTGGTCGTCAGGGAGATCCAGGGAACTCGAAATTCTTCTTATCACTTGAAGATGATTTAATGAGAATTTTCGGATCTGATAAAATCGCAGGTCTTATGAATACTCTTGGTATGAAAGAAGACGAGCCTATTGAACACAAAATGATTTCAAACGCGATTGCTAAAGCTCAAAAGAAAGTTGAAGCACATAACTTTGATATTCGTAAGCATTTACTTGAGTACGATAACGTTATGAACGAGCAACGTCGTATCATTTACAAAATCCGTCGCGACATCTTAAACGATGCTGACAACCACGGTTTCGTTCAAGAGATGACGGAAGACGTAGCAATGGAATGGTTAGAAAACTACCGTCCAGAAAATAAAAAAGCTTCTCCGGATACTTGGAACTGGGAAGAAATGAAACCTGGATTCAAAACAACATTCAATACTGACTATGAAATTTCATACAATGATTGTGTGGCGTCTGCTGGTGGAGAAATTGAGCGTTATATCGCTAACACTGCTAACGGAATCCTTGAGAAAAAATTCTCTTCTTACGAGCCAGAACAAGTTACATACGCTCTAAGAGAGATTCTTCTTTCAGCTTTCGATCAGCATTGGAAGGATCACTTACTTAATATGGACCATGCGAAAGAAGGGATTAACCTGCGCGCTTACGCTCAAAAAGACCCTTTAACTGAATACAAAAAAGAATCTTTCATCCTATTCGACGCTATGAAAGGCCAAGTAAAGAATTCGATTGTTAGTAACTTATTTACTGTTAGACTTTATACTAAGGCCGAGATCGAAGAGCTTCAAAGAAGACACCAGGAAGAACTTGATGCTCAACTTGAAGCACACAGAAGATCTCTAGAAGCTGAAACGGTAAAAGAAGAAGCTAAGGCCATCAAGAGATCAAATCCAAAAGTTGGAAGAAATGATCCTTGCCCTTGTGGATCTGGAAAGAAATACAAGCAGTGCCATGGAGTAGACGCTTAATTAATTGGTAAAAAAAATGGCTAAGAAGAAAAAAGGTGCCGACAATAACGATATGACAAGAATTGAGGATCTTTCTGAGTTTTTACATCAGGAAGATTCCGATCTTGACTCGAGATTCGACACCTTTTCTTCTCCGCCTAAAGACCTCACTTCAACTGGCGTCGATGTCAACGCACTAGACGAATCGAGTGAAGCACTTCCCGACCTTCCATCAGAAGATACATTTCAAAATACAGACGAAGAAGAAATTAGCTTTGAGCCTAGTTCACTTGATGAAGTGACTTTTGAATCATCTGATTCAGAAGAAGTCTCTTACGATAAAACATCTTTTGGTGAGAATCCTTTTGGATCAACAGATGAGTCTGAACCTCTTGAAGAGTTAGCAGAAGTTTCTTTCGGTGAAGTCACTGAAGAAAGCATGCTGGAAGACTCATTAGACGATCACCAAGATCATTCAAATGATGTTTTAGACGATGACATGGACGTTGGATATGACAACCGTGCATCAACGGCCAGCGAGCCAATTTACACGAATACATCTGAAAAATTTGAAGACGTAAAATCCTTTGCTCAAAATTTCTCATACGGAAAAGTTAGTTTAGGTGGAGGAAATCCTCCCTACACGATTATCGCCCGTAACATAAAATACCAAGACGATGCTGAAAACATTTTAGATATCCTAAGAGAGTTCGGAATCATCAACGACCAAAATGAAAAAGATACTCAAAAGGCCATGGAATTTGGCGCTCTGATCATTCCTCAGATCAGCGAATACACGGCCATCATTATCGCGCACAAACTGCGCCGTTTTGATCTAGATCTTCAAGTCGGTTTATCTGACGAAGTTCATCCTTCAAAATCAGGCGAAGGAAATCCTAGGGGATTACTAAAAAAAGACAGCCTAAAACAAAACCGTTCAGAGAGTTTAAAACTTACTGACTTAAATACATCAATTAAAGATATTATCATTTCAACAACAGCGGCCATTCCTGGTTACTTCGTTGAAAGCTATATTGGCGTTCAGACAACTTTTGCAGTTGTCGAAGAAGCTGAATTAGAAAAACTTCAGTACGTTGAAAAATCACAGCGTGAACATTCTGAATTATTTGATTTCAACAACAATTCAGAAATTTCAACTGAAAAAGTTTTTCAGGATTATCACAATTCATTTGCCCTATTATACGAAGACCTGACTGCCCAATTAAAGCAGAAAGCTTTCGCTCAACACGCGAACGCCCTTCTTGGTCTAACATTCCAACTCTCACCTCTGCAATTTGAACGCTCTCACGCCCGCGTGAACGCTTACCAAATCACATGCAGCGCTACACTTGCCATTGTCGGCAGGGAGAACTCTTGAGCTCAGATACACACCTAAAAACGAATTATAAAACTGTCATCGTCGGTGGCGGAATTGTCGGGGCCGGAATTTTCCGCGACCTGGTCATGAATGGCGTTGAAACTCTTTTAGTTGAGGCCGGAGATTTTTCCTCTCAGACAAGTGAAAGAAGTTCAAAGATGCTTCATGGTGGAATTCGTTATTTAGAAAACTTTGACTTCCCATTGGTATTTGAAGCACTTCACGAGAAAAATCTTTGGTTGAAGCTGACTCCTCACCTAGCAAAAGAAGTTCCTTTTTATCTTCCCGTTTATAAAGATGCGAAACGTCCGCTTTGGATGATTCGAGTTGGTTTATATTTATATGACCTGCTTTCGAGTTTTAAAAACTCTCCGTACACGACAAAAAATAAGAATGAAACGCTTCATGATATCCCTGGCCTGAATCCTAATGGATTGACTGGTGCTGGTGTTTATTATGATGGGATCATGGACGATGCTAAAATTACTCTAGAAGTGATTTATGATGCTCTTATCGAGCCGCATGCGTATGCCATTAACCATACGAAAGTCGTCAACGTAAGAAAAATTAATAACAAAAACACGCTAACGCTAAAAGATGAATTTACAGGCGTTGAAACAAATATTGTTGCTGATCAAGTGGTGTATGCGCTTGGGCCTTTTACAGACCAGTTTTTAAAGCAATACAGCTTTTATAATTGGCAAGACGTGCTTCTTCCTTCAAAAGGATCGCACATCTGGATTAGCGCTAAGGATCTTCCCTTAACTCATCCGATTGTTATGACTCCTCAGGATGAATTCGGTGATCGAGTTATTTTTGTTATTCCTCATGGTGAGAAAGTTTTAGTTGGGACGACTGAAGTTCCGAATAAAGATGATCTGTTTCATGTGAAGCCGACTGAAGAAGAGATTCAGTACTTGCTTAAAAACTTAAATGTCTACTTTCCAAATCTTAATTTGAATAAAGAAAATATCATTGGGTCGTTTGCTGGGATTAGACCGTTAGTTCGCGATGCGAATTCTGGGGCCGATCGTGGGAAGACGTCGCGTGAGCATAGAGTGTTTCAACCGAGCTCTGATACTTATGTTATTGCTGGTGGGAAATATACGACGTTTCGTGTGATGGGGCGTGAGATTACGCAGAAGATTTGTCATAGATTTGGGTTGAGTTTTAATCGTGATAAGACTGAGACGCCACTTCGTAGACCTTCTGTGGTTGCGCCGTTTGAGTGGAAGCTTCCGACTGAAGAGGATTTGATTCAGATTTGTAAGACTGAGATGCCGAAGACGTTTGAGGATTTGGTTGTCAGAAGGTTGTCAGTGCCGACGAGAAGGATTTGGGCGGAAAAAACTTCGAAAAGTTTTGATGAGTATTTTGAACTGCACTTACATTCTTTAATCAAGTATATCAAAATTACAAATCAAGACATTAGAAATTTTAAATAGTATCTCTTGAGTAAGTTTTAACAAATGTAATTTTCCACTCTTTAGTATTGTTTCCATTTTCCATTTTTGTAATTTCCATCGTCAAATTAGTTGTATTCTCACAAGCTAGCTTACTGTCTATATTGCTACTTAAATCTATCATCTCGGCACTTTTAAATTTTTCAGTTCTTAACACAATTGATATTTTATTCTTATCGAATGCTAATAAATCATCTAATAAATTCCAGACGATTGGAGAATCTTTAATTTTATATTTCTTGGTCATTTCTTCCATGTCTTCCCATGAATTCAGTCCATCATATGCTAAAAATTCTTTGCATAGTTTAGGGTCCTCAGCAATCTCACGATACTTAAACATTTGCTGAATATTTTTTTCTAATTTAGTATATTTAATAAGACAAGGAATACTTTTCTCCTTTACACATTTTTTAATTCCTGCAAAAAAATCTCTTAAACTTTGATCTTTTTCCATAATTTTACTAAATTCAGTAAATGCCTCTGTTTTTGAAAAGACCTTCCAAGAACTACCATCCGGCCACTGAGAAAACTTAAAATCCTTTTCCGACATTTTCAAATAATAATTTTTATCATTCTCAACTACTTTCAAAATATTATTATCATTACCTTCAACAGCTAGAGATACAACGTGATAATGTGCTTTTACAAAATCTGGAATTTTTTCATCAGAACATTTATTTAAATTATTACTTAACTCACATTTTAAAATTTGATCGTATAGAATTATCTTTCTATTTATTATCAACCCACTTTCATTAATAATATATTTAGGTGCTCCAATAGTATCAGGATTATCAAAAACACTAATCTCTTTCTCTAAGGTGGCCTTGCCAGATGCAAACAACTTTATTGAATCTTTTGAACCAAATGAATCTAAAGCGAATACTTTTAAAGAAAAAAGCAGAGTACAAATTATCATAAGTGTTTTCATCATAACCTCTTAATCATTATTCCAATCGAAAGTATCCCACATACGGAGCACAGTACCTTGTAGTGTTCACAAAAAAACTTCCTCTTCATCTACCGTATTCCAATCCGCATCTTTTTCTTTTTATCATCTCATGCTTTTCGAGTAAGCACATAACTATTTCTCGTTCTTTCATTCTTTTTT